>CALJAQ010000167.1 GCA_938029515.1 uncultured Nitrososphaerales archaeon | reverse complement strand
GTGCACAAGCGGATGCCCAGCTGCTAAAGTGAGTGAATATAGGCCTCATATGATGGTGATACTTACCAAGGCTGGGTTAGCTGAAGAAGTTATGAAGAGTGGAATAATATGGGCCTGCTCTATGTGTCTAAAGTGTAAAGAATACTGTCCTCAAGATGTTGCACCCTTCGATGTAGTCACAGCTTTGAAGAATGTAGCCGTCTCTAAAGGATATCGCCCACCTGAAATGCTTGTAGGCATGTCAAATAACGTCTTGGATCACGGGTGTATAATGGACAAACCTATGACGATAACCACATTAGAGTTCGAGGAGGTTGATAGAAAGAGCTTGGGGCTACCAGATATGGTGCGCCCTAAGGATATGGAGAAATTTAGGAAGAGCGTTTCTAGCTTCGGATTCAGGAGGCTGGTGTAAAGTGAAGCTCTACATCTTCGTAGGTTGCGCTACACCAACCAAACAATACGGCTACGAGCTATCAACCAGAGCGGTCTTCCCTAAGCTTGGAATAGAGTTAGAAGAAATGCCTGACTCAAACTGCTGCGGCACCCCAGTCATGAGTGTGAATAGATTCTACAGCATATACGGTCCGGCGAGGCTCATGGCAATCGCAGAGGCAGGCGGATTAGACCTGCTTACACCTTGCAACGGCTGCCATCTTGCTTTAAGTGAAGCATCCTTTCTCTTAAGAGAAAGGAAGCATCTGCTGGAGCAGGTAAATAATCTGCTCAAAGAGGAGGGGTTGAAATATACTGGGAAGGCTAGGGTCTACCACCCAGTCGAGGCGCTGCACGACCTACTCGGTGTTGAAAAGATCTCTTCCGCTGTATCCCATAAGCTTCCTCCTCTGAAGTTCGCCTGCCACCCAGGTTGCCACCTTCTCCGCCCATCTCATATAGGTAGGCCAGAAAAGAGGGATGGTAAGCTTAAGCTTGAAGCGCTTGTGGAGGCTATTGGGTTGCAGACGAGAGACCATCCTGAGAAGTATGAAGGTTGCGGCGCAGCTATGCTCCCATATTCAACCGATGCTGCGATCAAGACCGTTGGAATGAGGTTGAAACGATTTGTAGAGGGGGGTTTCGACGGTGTGACAACGCTCTGCCCATACTGCTTCGACATGATTGACGCAAAGCAAGATGCTGCCAAGACCGTAACAGGAGACAGAAGCCTATCTATACCAACATTCTACTACACCCAGCTTCTAGGGTTAGCTATGGGTTTGAGTGAAAGAGAACTTGGGCTTAATCTGAATATGAGCCCAGTTGGAAGTGTGCTTGAAAAGTTTAAGAGGTGATGTGAAGATGGTTGAAGAACCTAAAGTAGGAGTATACGTATGCCACTGCGGTGTAAACATAGCCGGCGTAGTCGATGTAAAAGCGGTAGTAGAGTACGCTTCAACCCTACCTAATGTGGAAGTGGCAAAAGACTACCCATTTATGTGCTCAGACCCAGGTCAGAACATGGTGATCGAGGATATCAAATCAAAGGCGCTCAATAGAATCGTGGTAGCCTCCTGCTCACCCAGAATGCATGAGCCGACCTTCAGAAAGGCGTTAGAGAGGGCTGGCCTCAACCCCTATCTGCTTGAAATGGCGAATATACGTGAGCACTGCTCTTGGGTTCACGAAAAGCAGCCTAAAGAAGCAACCGAGAAGGCTAAGGATCTTGTGGCAGCAGCTGTTGCAAAGGTGAGTATGCTGAAGCCTCTTGAAACTGTGAAGATGCCTGCTGTTAAACGCGCTTTGGTGATAGGTGGGGGTGTCGCTGGCATAAGGGCTGCGCTTGACATAGCTAACAGCGGCTTCGAAGTCTATCTTGTTGAGAAGAGGCCGAGCATAGGGGGCAACATGGCTAGGCTTGATAAAACCTTCCCAACACTCGACTGCTCCCAGTGTATATTGACTCCTATGATGGTTGAGGCCGCTCAGCATCCGAACATAAAGCTCTTGACATATAGCGAGGTGGCGAGCATAGATGGTTCTGTAGGGAACTTTACCGTAAAGATCGTTAAGAAACCAAGGTATGTTAGAGAAGACCTCTGCACAGGCTGCGGCGTCTGTGAACAGAAGTGCCCATATACAGTCCAGAGTGAATTCAACTTAGGTCTAGGAAAGAGGAAGGTAATCTACTTTGAGTTTCCGCAAGCTGTTCCTCTGAAGCCTGTACTAGATAGAGATAACTGCATCTACTTTAAGAAGGGCACCTGCAGAGCGTGTGAAAAGTTCTGCCCAACTAAGGCTATAGACTACACTCAGCAGCCGCAGGAGATAACTGTTGACGTGGGCGCAATCATTCTAGCCACAGGGTATGGTCTATACGATGTTAAGAGCAAGATGCCTGAATACCGATACGGTGTGAGTAAAAATGTGATCACAGGCTTAGAGCTTGAAAGGCTTACTTCAGCAACAGGTCCAACGAAAGGCTCTATATTAAGACCTACTGACAAAAAGGAGCCTAAGGATGTAGCCATAATCTTATGTGTCGGGTCTAGGGATGAGAAGAATCTAGACTACTGCTGCAGATTCGGATGTGTCGCAGGTATAAAGCACGCCTACTACATAGTGAGCCACATACCAGATGCTAGAGTAACCATATGCTACACAGACATAAGGGCATTCGGCAAAGGGTATGAAGACTTCTACGCGCGGATAAGGTCATTAGACAATGTTCAGTTCATCAGAGGCAGACCGATGGAGGTGTTTGAAGATTCAAACGGCTCACTATACTTTGATGTATTCGATCAGAACACAAATAGACTCATAAGACTTAACCCAGACCTCGTGGTCTTAGAGACAGGCGTTGTACCAGACCCATCGTTCGAACAGATAGCAGCCGTGCTTAAATGCTCAAGAGGCCCAGACGGCTTCGCACTCGAGCTCCACCCCAAGCTAAGGCCAACCGAGACTACGGTAGACGGGGTGTTCCTAGCTGGTGTAGTGCAGGGGCCGAAGGATATTCCTGATACTGTGGCGCAAGCAGGTGCAGCCGCGGCATCGGCTTTAGCGCTTTTAGCAAGAGGAGAGGTTGAAAGCGTGCCTAACGTCGCTTCAGTGAATAAAGATCTGTGTAGCGGATGTGGGGTTTGTGAGCCTATATGCCCATACACAGCTATAGTGCTTGAAGCTAGAGACGGTGGTAGGGTTGCTAGAGTTGAGTCGACGAAGTGTAAAGGGTGCGGGGCTTGCGCAGCAGCCTGCCCATCAGGTGCGATGACACAGCTAGGCTTCGAAGATAAGCAGCTCCTACCTCAGATAGAGGTGCTTGCAAGATGGAGGTAGATAGTATGGCAAGCGTCTTCGAGCCGAGAATAGTTGTGTTCGCCTGCAACTGGTGCTCATACGCAGGTATGGATCTAGCTGGGACAAGCAGAATGCTTTACCCAGCGAACCTAAGGGTGGTAAGGTTGATGTGCTCAGGTAGATTAGAGCCTGAGCACATACTCTACGCCTTCAAAG
>CALJAQ010000166.1 GCA_938029515.1 uncultured Nitrososphaerales archaeon | reverse complement strand
CTTTTCTTCTCTTCATTGTAGTATCTTGTTGCTGCTGAGTTAAACCTCCCAAGTGTGTGTACACTGAATCATTATCCAGTTCAGTTTTACCTACGCTCTTTGAAGCGTATTGTATATCTCCTGGCTGATGCATATCAGGTGATAGCTTCTAATTTGCTATCTCGCTGACGTCAGTAATTCCTTCTTCTTACCAAGTCTCTTACCGCTCTGATGTCTCTTTCAGGAAAGTATGATTCGGGTATCATCTGCAAGATATCATCAATAGAAGTGAACGTTCGTATGTAGCGTTCGTTTAACAACGTCGTATTACTAAACAACAAAGTTTTAATACTGCTCAGTCTAGAGTGGGTGTGGGCATGCATATACCGGATGGTTTCTTAGATCTGCAGATTTCAGCGTTGACGTATCTTCTTGCAGCGTTATCAATAGGTTTGGCTGTGTATTGGTTGCAGAAGCATGGTGTCAACGAGGGTAGGGTTCCTCTGCTCGGTGTGTTGGCGGCAGCTATCTTTGCAGCTCAAATGCTTAACTGGCCAATTCCTGGGGGTACGTCAGCCCATTTTGTCGGATCAGGGTTGGCTGCTGTCCTGCTTGGTCCTCTTCAAGCGGTGCTTGTTTTAGCTTCGGTTATAGCGGTTCAGACTCTTGTGTTTGGGGACGGTGGGCTTACTGCTTTGGGTGCTAATGTGTTTAATATGGCTGTGGTTGGAGTGTTTGCTGCCTTTACGGTTTATAGGGTCTTTGAGAGGAGGAGCAGGGTTTCTGGCGCCTTCTTAGCTGGGTGGTTCGGCGCTGTTTCCGCTGCGGTCGCCTGCGGCTTGGAGATAGGTTCATCTTCAATCTTCGCCTATAGCATCACAGCCACCGTTCCAGTTATGTTCGGTTGGCACGCTCTATTAGGGGTAGTAGAGGGTTTTGCGACTTCAGCTGCGGTAGCCTTCATATTGAAGAGTAGCCCTCATCTACTAGGTGTTGCTGAGGTGAGAAGCGGTTGAAGAAGGCGCTATTTGTCATAGCGGTGTTGATTATACTTACACCCTTCTTTACCTACGCTGCTGAGTTGGTCGGCTACTCTGAGCCGCTTGAAAATGTGGCTGCGGCCCTCGGGGTTGAGGAGGGAGCGCCTCTTTATAGAGGCATTTTACCAGACTATACGGTTAGCGGGTTAGACCCTTATGTAGGAGCATTAATTTCAGCAGCTATGGGTTCAGCGGCTGTCTTTCTTCTCGTCTACGGTTTGTTCCGTCTTACCCGTAGGTGAGCAGTTGGTTCACGTGATTAGGGTTGGGTTAGATTTTTTTAGAGATCTGATTGTGTGTGAAGGGTATCAGTCGAATCCTGGGTTTATGCAGAGGCTTGATGCGCGTGTTAAACTATTGGGTGTAGCTGCTCTGGTAGCGCTTACGGTCTTTGTTCAGAGTGTTGTCTTCCAGGTTGCTGTGCTGACGTTTTGCTGCGCTCTCACCTACTTATCTAAGATACCTCTCCGTAGGCTTGTTTCTAGGAGTTTGGCTATAGTTGTGCCCGCGTTTATCATAGTTTTGCCTAGAGCCTTCTTAAGCGCGTTTTCACCTCTTGGTTTCGGTTTTCACCAGTTTCCAGATGAGTGGGGGTTTCTGCTTCTCTTTACTCTCCGTGTGGCAGCTGCCTCCGCATCTTTAATTCTTCTTACGTCCACTACAGGATTCTCTTGTATTCTATCTTGTTTAAGATGGCTTAGGTTTCCTAAGATGCTGCTTTGGGTTATGGCTATGACGCACCGCTACCTTATACTTTTAACAAGCGAGCTCTACAGGTTGGCTCTGGGTAGGGAGAGCAGGGTGCATAAAGATCTTAGTGTGAAGAGTGTATGGAAGGAGGGTGGAAGGATGTTAGGCGCCTTCTTTATGAAGAGCTTAGAGCGCGGGGAGAGGGTACAGATGGCGGCCTTGTCGAGAAGCGGATGCTCAGAGCTTAAGTTCTATTCACCCTCATTCAAAATATCAGTAGGTGAGGCTGCTTTCATACTACCTATCATCCTTTTGACCTGCTTAGGTTTGGTGCTCAGCATATGATGACCAAGCCGGTGGTCAAGGTTAAAGATCTACACTACATTTATCAAGATGGCACCGTTGGTTTAGAGTACGCTTGTATAGATGCCTATGCCGGAGACTCCGTCGCGGTTGTAGGCCCAAACGGCTCAGGGAAGTCAACACTTCTCTTTCTCATAGACGGGCTTCTTAAACCAAGCAGAGGAGAGGTCTATGTGTTCGATGAACTTATGAGTGAGCGTGCAGCTAAGAGGCTTAGGAGGCGCATAGGTCTGTTGATGCAGAACCCTGATGACATGCTCTTCAACAGCACCGTCTTGGAGGATCTGGAGTTCGGACCAGCCCAGCTCGATATGCCGAAGAATGAAGCTGAGGCGAAAATACGTGATGTTGCAGCTAGGTTAAATATACAGGGGCTGCTTAACAAGCCTCCCTATAGGCTCAGCGAAGGCGAGAAGCAGCGCGTAGCTTTAGCAAGCATACTAGTAACCAACCCAGATCTGCTACTCTTGGATGAACCCACTTCTCAAGTCGACCTGAATTCAAAAAAGGTAATACTGCGCATCCTGAATGAGCTCAGGGACGCTGGTAAAACCACCATATTTACAACACACGATCTAAGTACGGTACCCTACTTAGCTAACCGAGTATATCTAATGACTGGTGAAAAGAGGGTTGCTGCTGAAGGAAGCGTTAGAGACATTCTGAGGAATGCCAAACTACTTCAAACCTGCGGCTTAGAGCCCCCAGATATAACAAAACTATTTCTGACGCTAGGCTCTAGAGAACCCCCTCTGACGGTTGAAGAGGGGGTAGAGGCGTTAACGAAGATCCTTACAACAACCAAGCTTAAAGGCTCGCGTAGTATATGACAAAGGTTACCCCAAGGAGCACAAGGGCGGCTGCGAAGATGAAGACTAGATTTGGCACCTCAAAGAAGACTACAGCACCTAAAGCGGTAGCACTTATGGGCTCTATAAGGGCTAGAGTAGCAGTTTCAAAAGCCTTAAGATTCAAGAGAGATGAAAAGTAGAGGGTATGACCTAAAGCCGTAGGTATGATCCCTAAGCCTAAAATTGGTAGGATTATATTAGGCTCTGCTGGGAGAGGCGGTGAATTACCGCCTATCAGAATGAAGAGGGCTGTGAAGAGCGCTGCTGCTGAGAAGATAGGTAGCGTGGTTTCGAGTATCTGCTTCTCTTGCCTTAGGCGCCTACCTATGTTTAGGTAAAAGGCTTCCGAGGTAGCGGCTAGTGTGGCAAGTATGTCTCCGAAGACGCTTCCCTGCTTAAAGTGGACTAGCTCTGCTAAGGCTATTATTACGATTCCTGTGAAGGCTACTACTAGAGCTATGCTCTGCTTTAGATTCGGTTTACTGCGGTAAATAAGTGTGGATATGATGACTGCTTGCAGCGGTGAGGTGTTGACTAAGACTGTTGCGTTTAAGATAGTCGTCTCCTTCACAGATGTGATGAACAGAGTAAAGTGTGTAGCCAGCAAGGCGCCTAGCAAGAGTATGGTCGGTATACTCTTTCTATCGCATATTAACTTAAAGCGGAGAATCTTTGCACCCATCAGCAGAACTGCTGAAGCGATGACTAAACGCCAAAAGGCTATAGACGCAGGGTCTAAAGGGATGAACCTAATCAGTATAG
>CALJAQ010000165.1 GCA_938029515.1 uncultured Nitrososphaerales archaeon | reverse complement strand
GAGAAGATGCTCCAGATGAAAAAGGATGCTCAAACACCTAGTAAAGAGGCATCATCGAAGGCAGAAAGGTGATAGGAGCCTACGACTCAAGAGAAAACCTCACACCCCTTACAGAGAGGGGCATAGAGCCTATAATAAGGTGAGAAAGAACCAATCCACAAAAGCCAAGGCTGCATGCCTAGAAAACAAGCCATAAGCAACTCAAAGACCCAAACCAATAGAAGAAGCACGGCTCAAATGGGTAGCTGGATCAGCCACCCCACCATTCAAAAGAACCATCGGAGAATACACACCCACCAAGTGGAGAAACATCGTCAACAAACCCCTCTTCAAAGCCTCAACACAACCTCTACAATAAAAATGAAGCCGTAAAGAAAGCAGCTCACAGAACAACACTTACAGACCACACAAACCTAGTTATCCAACACACTATTGAGAGTTAAACCTGAAATATAGTACAGCTGCAGACTCTGAACCCACAGAGTTATTCAACACACTATTGAGAGTTAAACCCTTAAATATTATGCGCTGCTGTTTGTTTACGTGGTGTTGGCTGAGAAGCTTAGGCAGGAGTTCATCGAGCTTCTTGAGAAGGATGTGGAGTTCCGCTATATTGTAGCAGGCTACCTAGGGTTATCCGAGATCTTAAAGAGGCTTGACAGGCTCGAAGAGGGGCAGGCGAAGCTTATGGAGGGGCAGAATAGGCTCTGGGAGGAGGTTAAGGGTCTGAGGGAGGGGCAGAATAGGCTTTGGGAGGCTCATGATAGGCTTCGTAGGTATGTGGTTTCAGGTTTTAGGGATTTGAGGAGGGCTCTTGGCGTCACTTTTGAGGAGCATGCTTCCTCCTTCCTAGAGGTTATGTTGGAGGAGATGGGGTATATTGATGCTAGGGTTGATAGGAGGTTCTTTGTTGACGGTGGTGAGGTTGTTGAAGTCAACATGTTCTGTGAAAACCCTCTTGTAGTAGGTGAGGCTACAGTCGCTGTAGATGATGTGAAGGGTGCTGAAGCTGAGGTTAACAAGCTCTTAAAGCGTGTAGACCTCGCTTTTAAGAAGTATGGTAGGAGGCCTATTCTGACCGTGTTGTGTGTAGCTAGATCTACACCAGAAGCGTCTGAAGCGCTTAAAGCGCTCTGCACCAAGCACGGCATCAAGCTCATACTGGGGAGAGAGATCGAAGAAAACCTATCAAACTAAAATACACCATTTAACACCCAATTAGTCTGAAGGCAGATGATTCCCATTAGCTCTGCAGATTCACACTCATCTTAGATTTTCGCCAGCATCAGTTAATGCACCTCCTACAGGCGAGAGGCTGACGAAGGCTCCGATGAACTCAAGAGGAGATCTAGCCTGATGAATCCCAAGAGCTACGTATGTCCACGTACTCAGAACCTATTTGCTCTGATCGTAAACTGGCTGCGTGAAGGGTTTGTGAATAGCCCTTATGATAAACTCCACCACATTTATGGCAGGTCTTCGACACCTAGACCTTGGGGTTGGTAAACAGTGTGCCTCCCGCTCTGCGGCCCATCACCGTGCTCAAGAGAGAATCTAATCACCTCATATATGAGGCTATAAGCCTAATCTTTTTAGACTCAGCTTCACGTTCAGCAGACGGATGAACGTAAAAGCTGAACATAAGCAGGTAGATCTGCTCCCTAAAGATCTTAAAGATCTTACTAGCCGAATCATAGAATCTGTTCACATCATCTCCATATATCCTCGACTTAGCCTCCCCAAGTATGATGACCTTAACCCCGCTCTTAACACCTTCACCATAGAGATTCAACTCCACCTCTACACCATCCACCAAGAAGAACTTCCTAACAAGATCATCCACAACGATGCCCTCGTGCCTATAAAGCCAACTAGGGACAACCACCCTAGCAACATCCTCAAGACCAAAGCCAACTGTTTCAGAAAGCCTACCAACCTCTTTAGCCAACCCGGCAACACTCTCAACGAGCTTAATATGAGAATCCTCCAACCTCCCAACCCTCTCCTCCAAACCACCCACCCTATCCTCTAAGCCAACCATCCTCTCCTCTAGCTTGACCATCTTCTCCTCTAAGCCAACCATCCTCTCCTCTAGCCTAACCGCCTTCTCCTCTAAGCCTGCTAACCTCTCCTCCCCCCTCTTCTGAACCTCAGCAAGCTTGGCAACAGCTTCGCCAACCGCTTTCACCGTTGACTTCAGATCCTCAAGCCCCAGCAATCCAGCTACAGCGTAACGTAACTCCTCGTCCTCTCTAAGTAGCCTCAGAATCTCCGAGCGAACACTCATCTAAGCATCAACTAGTAACGTAAAACGGATAAATATATCCGTTTTCACGTTAATGGGCTTCACCTCGTTTAAGGCCATAAGCAGATCGGTGTAGCAAAGGCTTATCTAGCTATACACAGCATATTACAGTGAGAGAATTGGTTGAGAAGTTTCTTATGGAGGATATGAGTTGGAAGGAGGTAGAGGAGGCTGTAAAGGCTGGTAAAGACACAGCGATAGTAGTAGCAGGTTCAATAGAGCAGCACGGCCCACACCTCCCAACCTCAACCGATACAACACTAGGCTACGCCCTAGCAGAAGCCTGCGCAAAAAAACTTGGGAACGCTCTAGTAGCACCAGTCATAAGGCCTGGGCTGTCGGAGCATCACATAGGCTTCCCAGGCACAATAACATTATCAATAGACACCTTCGTCAACATACTCTACGACTACTGTGAAAGCTTAGTTGAATCAGGCTTCAAGAACATCATCATACTCTCATCACACGGAGGAAACTCAGACACCATAATAACCTACACCCCTAGAATCGCTAAGATCTTCATAGATAAGGCTAGGATCTTCGCCATACCCACAGACCGCTACATAAACGCAGGCATCGAGTACCTAGAAAAGAAGGGTGTAAGCAGGGTGAAGGCTGGTGTGCACGCAGGGTACGCAGAAACCTCTATGATGCTCCACGTAAAACCAAAAGCAGCGAGAATGGATCTAGCGGTAGAAGGTTTAGCGGATGAAGAATTCTACAAGCCGGAGCGCATCAAGATCTCGCAGCTAGAAAGCTTCACCTACGGGCTTAAAAAACAGACCCCGGTAGGGGTATTAGGAGACCCAAGAGGAGCCTCAGCTGAAGTGGGCAAAAAGCTGCTCGAAATAACAGTAGAGAGACTCACAGAAGAAATAAGATCTTTAATAAAACCGTCTGAAAAGAAGAGCGCACGTAAGAATAGGGGTGACCAAAGCCGACAGCCTAATACAGTCAACATCGATGTAAACGGATAGTAAACCACCTACTCTTTGACGCTTGCTAAGGTGGTTAAAAGGGAGGGTTAAGCCCTACCATAAACCTGCCTCCTATAGGGATCTAAGATATCCCTAAGACCATCACCCATCATATTTATCGCTAACACAATCAGCATAAGGACAAGCCCAGGTAGAGTAGCATACCACCAAGCCTTCTCCAAGTATAGCCTCCCTTCAGCGAGCATATAACCGAGTGAGGGTGTAGGTGGCTGAATACCCAAACCCAGGAAGCTCAGACCAGCTTCAAGCACTATAACGGTGGCAACATTTAAAGTAGCGATGACGATTATCGTTGGGAGAGCGTTCAGGAAGATGCATCTAAAGAGTATGCCCAGATCCCCCACGCCTAGGGCACGCGCAGCCTCTACAAACTCCTTCTCCTTTAGTGAAAGCGCCTCACCCCTAACAGTTCTAGCGTAAACCATCCATTGGGTAAAACCTATGACAAGCACGAGGTTCGTAAACCCCACACCCAAGACCGCGATAACAGCTATCGCAAGTAGAATGACGGGTATAGAGAGCATAATATCAGTAACCCTCATTATGAGGTGATCAAGCACCCCACCATAATAACCAGACACCAACCCCAGCGATACACCTATTAACCCAGATATGAAGACAGCCAGAACCCCGAGAATAAGCGAAACCCTTACCCCATAAAGTATTCTGCTAAAGATGTCCCTACCAAGATGGTCAGAACCAAACAAATACTCCGAAGATGCGTCAACAAAAACAGGGGGCTTCAACCTATCAGCAAGGCTCTGCTGAAGGGGGTCTCGCTGCGCTATCCAAGGCGCAAGCAGAGAAGCTGAGACTATGGCTGCAAGAATTGTAGCGCCTATTGCGAAGAGAGGAGTCTTCCTCACACTTACTAGAA
>CALJAQ010000164.1 GCA_938029515.1 uncultured Nitrososphaerales archaeon | reverse complement strand
CCTATTTCCGATCTCTATGGCTTCGTCGAGCTGGTGAGTTACGAATACAGCGGTCTTCCTCGCCGCGTAAACCAGATCCAAAAAGTCTCTGCGAAGCTTACTCGCAGTAACTTCATCGAGGTGCCCAAAGGCTTCGTCGAGTAGTATAATCTTCGGATCTATACAGAGGGCTCTGGCTAGGGCTACCCTTTGCCTCATGCCTCCTGATAGCTCACTAGGATATGCGTTTAGGAAGTTCGCCAACCCGAGTCTGCTGAGCCATTGTGAAGCGAGCTTAACCTGCTCCTCAGGCGCGTATCCTAATACTTCAAGCCCGATCTTCACGTTATCTAAGGCTCTTCTCCAAGGTAGAAGCCTATCCTGCTGGAAGACTATGCCCATCTTTCCTCTTAAGCTGTTAAAGTCTCTGTAAGGCTCTTTACCGTCTACCTCTAGCTTACCTGAAGAAGGCTTCTCCAAGCCCATGAGTATGTTGAGGAAGGTTGATTTCCCGCATCCAGTCTGCCCCACTATCGACACTATTTCATGCTCCTCGATGTCGAAGGTTAGATTCTCTATGGCTACAACTCTAGCTGATGACGCTGCTTGGACATACACCTTCCGCAGAGCATCTACCTTGATAAGAGGCATCAGAGACGCCACCTTAGAGCCTTAGATTCAACCCAAGAGACAGGCACCTGAGCTGCGAGGAGTATGGCTATCAAGACGATAGTCCAGGCGAAGACTTCTGCTACTGAAAAGTTTGCCTGCGCGATGTTAAGCGCAAAACCTATACCAGATACAGCCCCTACCAGCTCAGCTATCGTAACTACCCTAATCGCTAGACTAAGGTTGATCTTCCAACTCGTCAATACAGCTGGCACAACAGCTGGAAGCAGCAGCTTCCGTATATACTGCAACCTAGTGGGTCTAAAAGAAAGCATCATATCCCTAAGGTCTTTAGGCACACCTTTAAGCGCATCGAGCACATCTACTAGGAAGACTGGGCAGCAGACTATAGTCAATATAAAAAAGATTCGAAACTCAACAGCGCTAAACCACAGCACCGCGAAGAGTATCCAGCATATAACAGGCACAGCCATAACGAGCTTAACAAGAGGGGAGATGTAGTTCTCAAGCCTCCTAGAGAGGTACATGAGCACAGCGCCTAACACACCTAAACCGAATGAGACAACAAGAGCCAAAATAACCCTAACTACAGTAACATAAATCTGATGTGGCTGAAGCCGAATCATCTTATCAAAAATAACTTGCCAACCTGGTACGATGTAGGGTGGTGTAAAGAATGAGACGATCTGCCAAGCTACGCCAAAAAGTATCAATGAGATTATAGCCTCCTTCCCCAACCTGAGTCTACCAAGCGTCTTAGCGGCTACTGATTCAGGCTTAGCCCACTCTTCAACCTCAGAAACTCTGCTCATGCCACCACTACACTATACTTATAGTAGTATTTAGAGGTTGACAACCTCCTCTAGTCTATAGATTCTCTGCTCCCTTGCCACAAAGGCTTCATTGTACGACTTTTAGGCTCTGTTAAAGAGCCAGCTGTTAGCATGTAGATCTGCCTATATGGGAGCCTGTATGAGCGTATGAAAGCAAGGATTATGATCAGCACTAAGCCTAGAACCTTCTTATGCAATCAACATTAAGGGCATAGGAGCTTCTGCTAAAGAAGATGTTTCCCTCTTACCAAAGCATCATTAGCCAATCACTTGAAGCGTGGCTAATATTAAGTCACAAGAGGGTAGAAGGATTGGACAACTAGCTCAAATAATTTTGCGGCAAAGCAGCTTTTTACCCTCCTGCTACTGCTGGGAGGATTGTGATTCTGTCACCTTCTCTTAGAGGTGTTTCTAGGCCGCCTATGTTTCTTATGTTTCTTCCGTTTACGTAGATGTTTATTGCTGGATTCAGTCTTCCTTCTTGGTCTAGTACTCTGCGTGTTAATGCTTCACCGTATCTTTCGCCTAATGCTTTGATTAACTCACGTATGCTTGATGCCTGAATCTTAGTTTCCCTGTTTCCGCCTAGTGCTGATGCTAGTGGTGCTGGTAATGTGACTGTTACCTCTGGCATCTCCCTTGATCTACCTCGCTATGATCTGGGCTACTGTTTCTAGCTCCGGCTCTATGGTTAGCGGCTGAGGTAGGTGTGGTGTGATGGCTTCAGCGGCCTTAAGTCCGCTGCCTGTGATTAGGCAGATGACAGTTTCATCTGACTCTATTCTACCTTCTTCGACGAGTCTTTTTAGAGCGCCTATGACTACGCCCCCAGCTGGTTCGGAAAAGATTCCTTCAGTCTTGGCGAGCAGCTTTATCCCCTCAACTATCTCTAGGTCGCTTACATCTTCGGCGTATCCTCCACTTTGCCTTAACTTCCTCAGCACATAAACGCCATCGCCAGGCTCTCCTATCGCCAGGCTCTTAGCTATTGTGTTAGGGTGCTCAACAGGTTCTACGAAGTCTAAACCTTTTCGGAAGGCTTCTACAATAGGTGCGCACCCTCTTCCCTGCGCTGCGGTAAACTTTACTTTAGATGAGCTGATCAACCCTATCTGCTCTAGCTCTTCGAATCCCTTTGATATCGCGTGGAGCATAGCGCCGCTGCCTACGGGTGCCACAATGTGGTCTGGGGTCCTCCAGTTGAGCTGCTCAGCGACTTCAAAACCTAGTGTCTTTGACCCCTCTACATAATATGTGCGGAGGTTTATATTCACTACGCCTATCTCGTATGCTTCTGCTGCCTGCGCTGCTATTCTGTTTGCTGTGTCATAGCTGCCGTTAACCTCTATGACTGTGGGGGAGTAGGTTAGAGCGTGTGTGATCTTCTCAGGTTCAACACCTCTTGGCACAAATATGTAGCATCTTAAACCGGCTTTCGCCGCATATGCTGCGGTCGCTGCAGCTAGGTTGCCTGTGGATGCGCAGCCGACTGACTTTAACCCTAGCTCAAGCGCTTTTGAAACCCCTACCCCAGCTGGCCTATCTTTAAATGAGAAGGTTGGGTTGACGGTGTCGTTCTTTATGTAGAGGTTCTTTAACCCAAGTAGTCTACCTAGATTTGTCGCTTTGATGAGTGGTGTGTAGCCTGCTTCTATGTTTACTATGTTGCTTTCATCTTCTATAGGGAGGAGTTCAAGGTATCTCCAGAGGTTTTTAGGCGCGTGTTGAAAACTGTCTTTCCTCCAATCTACTTCCTCACACCTATATTTCACATCGAGTGGGCCAAAGCACTCTGGGCAGAAGTAGAGTTTTTCTGCTGGGTAGTGTCTGTGGCATTCTCTGCATTCCAGGTGCGATATCTTGCCCATTCTAAGTTGCCCTTCTTCAGGGTTGATATAAGCATCATTATGTTAACTTTTAGCTATACTATACGCATTTTATGTTTTTATTCCACTAATCGGTAGAAGCAGCTTTTATTTCCAGTATGGCAAGCTACTCCAGTCTGTTCAACTAAGTAGATGAGTGAGTCTGCATCGCAGTCCACTAATATCTTGATGACTTTCTGCCTGTTTCCAGATTCTTCACCCTTCATCCATATTCTCCTCCTCGATCTGCTGTAATAGTGTGCGTAGCCTGTCTGCCTAGTTTTATCTAACGCCTCTTTGTTGGCGTAGGCTAGCATAAGGATCTCTCTGCTTTCGGCGTCTTGGGCTACTACTGGCACCAGCCCCCCTCCTTTCTTAAAGTCTATTTCGTCAACCTTCAAATTCTGACCACTACTCCTCTAACCCTAAGAAATTCTTTGACTTGAGGTATAGGGTGAGTGTTGTAGTGGAAGATGGATGCTGCCAGCGCTGCGTCTGCTGAAGTCTTCACAAAGACTTCAAGTATGTGTTCTGGTCTACCGCAGCCGCCACTTGCTATAACTGGTATGTTTACTGAGTCGCAGACCATCTTGGTTAAGTTAATTTCGTATCCGTCTTCTGTGCCGTCTCTATCTATAGATGTTAAGAGTATTTCACCTGCACCCAGTCCTTCCACCCTCCTAGCCCATTCTACAGCATCTAACCCTGTGGGTCTTCTGGCGCCGTATGTGTATACTTCGTAGCCTGAGGGTGTGTTGCCTGTTTTTTTAGCGTCTATTGAGACCACTGTACACTGGCTTCCAAAGTGTTTTGACATCTTAGATACTAGATCTGGTTTCTCTACTGCCGCTGTGTTTACCGTAACTTTGTCTGCGCCGCTGCACAGCAGCTCTCTGGCGTCTTCTAAGCTTCTTATACCCCCTCCTACTGTGAATGGTATGTCTAGGTTTGAGGCTACGTCTTTAACTAACTTCTTTAAGGTTTCACGCTTCTCGAGTGATGCTGTTATGTCGAGGAAGACTAGTTCATCAGCGCCTTCATCACGGTATTTACAGGCCAATTCAACAGGGTCTCCGGCATCCCTTAGCCCATTGAATCTTACTCCTTTGAGTACTCTTCCTCGGTCAACATCTAGGCAGGGTATGATTCTCTTGGAGAGCATTTTAACCCTCTCCCACAGCTTTCATAGCGTCTTTTAACCTGATTGTTCCTTCGTATAGGCAAGTGCCGAGTATGCAGGCGTAGGCTCCGACCTGCTTTAGTTTCAATACGTGTTCTATGTTTCTAACCCCTCCCGCCGCTATGATCTTAAGGTTGCTGTTCTTTGAGTTTTCTTCTACTGTTTTGTAGTCTGGTCCGAGTAGTGTGCCGTCTCTCTCCTTTGATGTTAGGAGTATGTATTCAGCGCCTATTTGCTTCACCGCTTCTACAGCGTCTTTCACCTTTACACCGCTTTGTTTTGTCCAGCCTTCGATTAACACCTGATTTCGCGCGTAGTCTAAGGCGAAGACTATCCTCTGCGCACCATATTTGTATACAAGTTCTTTGGCGAAGCCTCTCTCGCTTAAAGCTTTGGTTCCTACGATTATGCGGTGTACACCAGTTTTTATGAGCTTCTCTGCCTTCTCTACGCTTCTTATTCCACCCCCTACCTGAACTTTTACATCGAGTTTCTTTACTATCTGCTCTATCTGCTCTATGTTTTCTCCAGAGCCTAGTGCTGCGTCTAAGTCGATTATATGTAGGGTCTTCGCGCCTTCTCTAACCCATCTTTGCGCGGCGTGTAAGGGGTTTGTGTAGTATATCTTCGCTTTAGTAGCTAATCCTCTGTAGAGCCTCACAACCTTACCTTTCATAAGGTCTACTGCGGGTATGAGCTCCAAGGTCATCTCTTAACCATTTTAAGGAAGTTTCTGAGGAGTAGCCTACCAGCCTCAGCTGACTTTTCAGGGTGGAACTGTGTGCCTACTAAGGCTCCTCTCCCTACTATAGATGGGAAGCGTAGTCCGTAGTCTGTCTCCGCTAAACACAAGCCTCTCTCTTCAAGTGAAGGGTAGTATGAGTGGACAAAATAAACCCAAGAGCCTTCAGGGATGCCGTCTACAAATTCATGCTGCTTAACCATTGATAGCCTATTCCAACCTATGTGGGGGGTCTTGACGCTACTAGGCAGCTTAAGCGCTCTGCCTGAGATTATGCCGAGGCCCCTCCCCTCCCCTTCTTCGCTCCCATCCAAAAGTATCTGAAGCCCGAGGCATATGCCCAAGAGTGGGCGACCACTATTAACATAATCGTAAAGGATCTCCTTCTCCTCAGCCAGTCTCGCAGCTACTGGCGTAAAGTTTCCAACACCGGGAAGTATGAGCGCATCTTGATCCAAACCCTCCTTTACCTCCGCTACTGTTTTGACCTCAACGCCTAGTCGATTAAGGGCGCAGGTTATGCTGTAGAGGTTTCCTACACCATAGTCGAGGAGCGCCATCTTCATCTTATAATGCCCCCTTCACGCTGGCTACACTTTTACGCCTCTGATCCTCTTCCACCGCCTGCCTAAGCGCTAGCGCCAACGCTTTGAACGCCGCCTCGACTTTGTGATGGTCGTTTTCCCCATACTTTACGTCTAGGTGTATGTTTGCGTTCAAGTGTTCTGCGAAGGATCTTATAAAGTGGTATATGTCTTCAACCACCATATCTTCAACGCATAAGCCTGTTATCTTCAGATCAACTTTGCAGAAGCTTCGCCCGCTTAGATCCACGGCTGCTGAGGCTAGTGCATCATCCATCGGCGCTGAGGCTGAGCCGAATCTTCTGATCTTAGGTTCTTCTCCTAAAGATCTTCTTATCGCTGTGCCTAAGCATATGGCTATGTCTTCAACTATGTGGTGTGTTAGGTCGCCTTCTGCTTCTACGCTGATGTCTATTAGGCTGTGGTGTGCTAGGGTGTTGAGCATATGTGTTAGATATTTTATGTTGCATAGGATCTTCGCATCCCCTACACCATCTAGGTTTACCGAAGCCTTTACTACGGTTTCTTTGGTCTCCCTCACCACTTCTGCTCTTCTAGCCATTCTTATCCCCCTTCTCTAATCGCTTTTAATACGGTGGGTAGATCGTTTACGGTCGGCAAGATTATTTCAGCCTCTGCTTCTGCGAAGATGTCTACCATTTTACCCCTGTTGTTCTGAAGCGCATAGCAGCCTGCGAATGAAAACATCTTTCTAACGTTATTAGCCCTATTAACCAGCATAAAGTCTTCAGATGAGTTGCCTACATATAGCACAGCCTTAGCGCCACCTATACCTGCAGTAGCCTGTAGAAGCGAGTAAGGTTCAGGTTTAACATAAGGTCGAATCAAATCATCACGCCCACCCATCTTATACTTGAGGTCTTCAAGGAAGACCATTGCCTCGCTATTGAAGTAGTGAAGCAGCTCTCTGAGCGTCTTCTTAGCCGCTATAGAGCTTCTTCCGGTCGCTAACCCGAGCCTACCTTCACCAAGAATGCTTGTCAAAGCCTCGAGTGTCTCAGATGTTACGATGCGCTCCTCTTCCTCTATAAGCCCCTTTCTTACCCGAAGCGCACCTTCAAAGCCGTAGAGTTCTTTGAACACCTCAGCGCCGTAAAAATATTCGTCGAAGACTATTGAAATTACGCTCTGCTTGGCTTCAGAAGGGTAGTTTAGAAATCTTATGAAATCTTTCAGATGCTGAAGAGAGCCTTCCAGCTCACAGAGATGTAGAAGTAGGTCTTCAGCATCCTTCTTATCCGCTATTTTACGCTCAGTAAGCTGTATAAGCTTCTCTTTTATTCTTCTGCCCTCTTTTCTGAAGTATTCTTTATCTAACTTCCCTCGCAGATTCGATGAAGCATCTAGTAGGCGTTGAGCGGCGTTCTCACCCTCTAGATGCTGAGCGGCTTCGCTGAAGGCTCTTTGAAAGTCTTTCGGTAGGTTGGTGAAGAGCATAAGCGCTATGACGTAGGTGCTGTCCCAGTCGAAGTTAAACCCTCCTGATAGCCTCAGATTATAAATCACGTCAAGAGGTATGACGCTGAGCGGCATTTTACACCCAGTCAACGATTCAAATATATGTTGGATGCTCTTCCTTATAGCGGCGTCATATGAGCGCCGAGTATCTATAAGCACACCATCGCAGTCAAATATGATCGCATCAACCGTCTTAAGATTCTCTAAGCTGCCAAGCTTAAGGTATGCTCTACCACCATCAACCTTAAGCTCCTTATACTTAAGCAAACCTCTGAACCCGCTCCTTAACCGAGCGCGCGTGCCCATAGAACCCCTCTACTTCAGCTACAGTAACAACATCGTCAACAACGGCTTTAAGCCCAGCTGGGGTGAATTCAACCACATTCACTATCTTAACGAAGTCGATCACCGAAAGACCTGAAGCAGCCTTCGCATACCCTCCGGTAGGCAAGATGTGGCTAGGGCCAACGCCGTAGTCAGTCGCAGCAGCTGGGGAGGAGGAGCCTAAGAGTATTAGCCCAGCTGAGGTGATCTTATCAGCCAAGCTCCGAGGCTCAGCGGCGAATACTTCAAGATGCTCAGGCGCAAACTCGTTTACAAAAGCTATACACTCATCAACCTCTTCAGAAACAACGGCGAAGCCATTAGCCTTCAGAGAATGCTCTACCAGCTCACGCCTAGTAGCCTCGCCGACAACCTTCCCCAACTCGTCTTCAACAGCCTTAAGAAGGGTAGAGGATGTTGTGGCAAGGCCGCAGAGAGATGAGGCGCCGTGCTCAGCTTGAGCAGCGAGGTCCAACGCTATAAGCCTAGCGTCAGCACCCTCATCAGCCAAGACCAGAATCTCACTCGGACCTGCAGGCATATCAACAGCAACGTCTCGAGATACCTCCATCTTAGCGTAGGTAACATAGATGTTGCCAGCGCCGACGATCTTCAAAACAGGCTGTATGCTCTCAGTACCATACGCTAAAGCGGCGACGGCTTGAGCGCCGCCAACCTTATACACCTCCCTCACCCTACAGATATCGCAGGCAACCAGCAGCAAAGGGTTAAGGCCATCTTTAGAAGCTGGGGTGCACACCACCACCCTCCTTACACCGGCTACAGATGCTGGAGTAGCAGCCATAAGCACGCTACTCGGGTAAGAGGCCTGCCCACCTGGGATGTAGCATCCAACGCTTTCAACAGGCTTCAAGGTGGTTCTTACCTCCACACCGTCGAAGGGCTTATAGATTGACTTCAACCCATTGAGCTGAATCTTACTGAATTCTTCGATGCGCCCCTTCGCCCTCTCAAGGGCAGAAACTTGCCTACCGGTGACTTTGTCATACGCTTCCGTAAATTCTTCGCTTTCAACTCTTATACCTATCTGAGATAGGTCTACGCCGTCATACCGTTTCGCTGCATCTATTAGCGCCAGATCACCTCTTTTTTTTGACATCCTCTATAATGCCTCTTACGACTTGGAGGAGTCCTTTGTTTAACTCTTCACCTCTTCTTCTCAGGTGCTTCGCAAGCTTAGCTGCACCACCTCTCTCCAGTTTATAGTGTCTCAGCAGCTCTGCTCACCTTTGGCTATATCTTCCAGGGGTAGTATCTGCCTCGGGTAGTGCACAACTAGGCCTTGAGCCAGCCTCCTCAGCGTCGGCAGTATCTTAAGAAACTGGCTCTTCTCTATCACCGTGTTTACCGAGAACCAGCCTTCCTCAGACAGCGGGCTTATCGTAGGCTTCTTGAGCGCTGGTAGCTCCTTCACGAGCTTCTCCAGATTCTCCCTCTTAACATTCACGAAGATGTGTATCCTCTCTCTAGCATCTACTACACCCTTAAGTAGGGTGAGTATGTCGAAGATCTTCTCTCTCCTCCTCTTATCGAGGAGCGCATTCTTATTCGCTATCAACGTGGCTGACGACTCCATAACTACATCAAGTATCTTCAGATTATTCTGCTCAAGCGATCTGCCTGTCTGAGTAACATCTATTATCACGTCAGCGTCTTCGGGCGGCTTAGCCTCAGTAGCGCCGAACGAAAGGTAGATCGTAGCTAATCTGTTTTCACCCCTCCTCCACCAAGGAGTGATGACCAAAGGTCTGCTCACACCGAACCTCTCTCTGTACGCTACATTCGATAAAACATATTCCTCTGAGATGTTCAGATACTCTGTCGACACCCTCAGAGCCCTACCCTCATCCCAAATGCTTCTGCAGAGCTCTGTGAAGCTCGTCTGCCTGTTCTGCTTCGAAGTAGCGACAACCAGCTTTACGTAGCCGTATTGTAGGTCAAGCAGCTTCTCAACATCTGCACCGCTCTCCTTGACCCAATCTAAACCTGTTATCCCTACATCCTGCACCCCTTCAGCGACGAAAAGCGGTATCTCCTGCGGCCTAAGCATCTTAGCCTCAATCTCCGGGTCGCTCAAGATAGGGCGGTACGACCTCTCATCAACAGAGACACCGAACCAAGCCTGCTCAAGCAGCTCTAAAGTAGCCTTTTCAA
Source organism: uncultured Nitrososphaerales archaeon (assembly GCA_938029515.1). Taxonomy (GTDB): domain Archaea; phylum Thermoproteota; class Nitrososphaeria; order Nitrososphaerales; family JAAOZN01; genus JAAOZN01. Next base: position 1,495 of record CALJAQ010000164.1, on the reverse strand, counting down.
GAGACCCTTTTGGGATCGCAAATCTAACCTTCAAATTCTACCACCAAGCAAATGAGACAGGGGTTGTAAACGCTAACGTTGGCAGAATCAGATGTGAAGGTAATCGACCTCTACCAGCCCCATCTCCATTCAGACCTAAGGCTGATAACCTTCTTATATAAACCTTCTTTAGACGTTTTCCGCTTACTGAACCGTCTAAACACGCATTGATGCCAGATCACTTCAAGCTGATAAGAAGCAGAGGTTATTACGAAGCAGCTACAGACACCTAAACGATCAACAATATTTGATGGAAACTAGGTTAGTATCCACCTCCCTGCTAGGAAGAGAGGATAGACTATCTGCTGCTCAGAGGCGGCGCTTGTGGTGAGGAGAGTTTACGCCTATCAGCTAGGCTGCTCGCCACAGACCACTACTACATAGATTTCACACCAATCAACCTACTTTAACCGCTGCGAAAACATACGGTAGTGAACCTGTTATGAGGATGCTTTCACCCTCCACGCCTTCAGCCATTTGAGACTAGACCATCACCTTACGTAGGATTTGAGCGGCCATCAACCCCCTCTCAGTCAACCTATAAACCCTCCTCTCAAAACCGAACCTCCTCTCCTTAACAACTTCAATTAAACCCCTCTCCAAACATTCTTGAAGCATTCTGTCGAGGCTCTGGTAAGCGCAGCCGCTGATCACCCTATACAGCCCATACCTAGTCTTACCGCCGCCAATAAGGGTTGAGAGGAGGGCCTCGAGGCGTTGAAGCGCACTCATCCTAACCCACTTAACACCCTCAGCCAAACCAAATAGTATAGCAAAACGCGTAAAATATCCTTTTTCAAACAACATATGCTACCTTAACATAAATCAGCGTATGTTAGTTGTTTGCCTCACTATTTTTTGAGCCTCCCCCTTTTAGCTAGGTATATTGCCGTCGCTGCGACCGCTGTTGATGCTGAAGCTATGTATGCTGGTAGGTTGGTTCTGTAGAAGGGTTCGTATGTTATCGTCTCCCCTGTTCGGTTTATGTAGACCGCTTGGAAGCCTAAGGTGTGTAGTGACGGTGCGCCTCCTAGCGTCCAGCCTTCTGCGCTTAGGTTTGGCGGTGTGAATACTATTACGCCTTCTGCCTCCTTGATTCTGTAGGCTATTGGAGACTCGATACTATAGGGTAGTTTCTTGTAGGATGTGTTTATGCTGCTGGCTGCTTTGTCTGTGGTTATTATGGCTGAGCGGCTTATGTCTACTGTTTGGCTTAACTCTATCAATTCATCATACCCAGATACCTTCAAGATGTTTTCTGGTGCATATATTCTCCCAGCATACTTTTCGTTTCTAAATACTATGAGGCCTTCGTTTTCAAATACCTTTTTGAGGTCTGTTTGGTTATATAGGTATAGGTAGTTTCTGTAGTCAGCTTCTTTGGCTAAGATGATGTATTTTACGTTGAGTGGTGATAACAGCTCACCTAGGTTCTTTAGCTGCGGCGCTTTTGTGA
>CALJAQ010000163.1 GCA_938029515.1 uncultured Nitrososphaerales archaeon | reverse complement strand
TATTTTAAGTCTGGTTGGGTCGCTGAGTGTTTTGAAGAATCTGGCTTTCGCTTTGAAATAATCGTCGCCTCTGATTTCTTTAGCAATCTTTCTAAGCTCTTCTGCATACTTCTCTATACTTCCAGCTTTACAGATTTCTTCATAGCGTCTTCTAAGTCTGTCTTCGACTACGCTCACACCTACTATTTAGATGAACATACTTAAATATGTTTAAAAATGTAATGTTTTGTTACGTAATTGACTTGTTTGTCTAGTTTGGTTGGCAGGGTAGGTTATTGGCTTTTGCTTTCGATGCGAGGCTATGTGAAGCCCAAATAGCTTTAGATGTCAAGTCGAAGAAGGTAGTGAGCCTTGAGGTTACGGGTGAGTGTGGAGATGCAAAGGTGTAAGCCCCTTATAGAGGGGCATCAGAGAGGGTTGTAGTAGAAAAGGTGTATGCTGATACAGTATGTGACTTAAGAGCAGACTTCAACCCCTCCACCTCTTGAATGCTGAAGCAATAAAACCAGAAAGAACTCTTCACGCAAGGCAAGAGGCTCACACCTCAAAGTAGTTAGAGCTTCCTTCACAACTCAAAGGCTTGGAAGGATAGCGTAAGCTATGGACTGAGATGAATGGCTGAAACATGCAACACAACCATGAAGAGAAACCTAGGAGAATTCATAAGAGCCTTAGACCATATCACATAATACAGGAGATGAAGTGCCTAACCTACAACACCCTAACAGCATGGAGAACGGTCTAAGCCCAGCTTACTACGATCAGAGATAGGGATCAATTTTGCAACAAAGCAAAATGTAAAACTTAGCCTACAGACGACACATTCTTTATGTAGATGTATGACTGGGTAACAGAAGCCCAAGCAGCCACAAATAAACCGATAAGGAATGAGATGACCGAGCCGATAAGCGGTATGAGGCTGAATACGCCTCCTATTAAGGCGAATACTCCAAATATTATGATTACCGCTAATGTCTTCAGCTTTTTATTGCTCCCAAATGATTTACTTGCTGACATAGCCTCCAAAGCACCCTTATCCTCCAACATAAGGGCAGGTATGGTGTAGAAGAACCAGGTCAGAAAGAGTAAACCAGGCACTATCAGCAGTATTAAGCCTATTACAACCACTATAGAGACTAGTACCGACGCTGCTATAAGAGAGATTATCTTCCTAAAAGCGGCTTTAGACGCTGAAGTCAAGCGTGGTGATGCCCCATTTACTACATCTTTTACTAGAATAGGGTACATGCCTGAAACTATGACGTAGACTATTAAACTGATTAGTAGCAGAACAGGGGTTGCTGAAGCTACTGTCAGCCAACCTATCGGAGCAGTAAAGAAGGCTAGAGCAGTTAAGCCTGAGGCTATTGTGAATATCAGTGAAGATATGAGCTGAGGTATCAGAATTTTGGGGTTCTTAGCCAAGATGTTGAAGGAGCTTGTTAGAGCCTCACCTACATCAAACCCCTTCGACGACATGGTTGCTGGTTACGTGTATCACGTAAATAAGCTTTGAATGGTTTATGCTTACTGCTGGCTATACAGCGTTTGTCGCCTAGCTTCAAGCATGTCAACTGGCTTACTCAGATATTCTGCTGCGCAAAGAACCTTAACACCAAATTCTTCACCTACTTCATAAACAGCATTCACCTCCTCCTTATACCTCAAGTCGCGAAGTAAGTGGTGGTCTAGTATCACAGTGTCCAACCCCCTCTTAGTTAGGCTTCTAATGATTTTAATGAGGTTTTGGTTTGCGCAACGTAGAGCTTCGTCAGTGAAGCTGGAGTCGAGAAGATATGTTGGAGGGCCGTCGACGATCAGAGTCTGTGGTGTGTGATTAAGTATGAACGCGGTTTGCTCCTCTGTAACCGGCCCTTGCACATCTGAGGAGAAGTTTAAGGTTTCCCCACCGCTTTTTACGCTAACCTCTACCACATACCCAAGCTTGGTATCTACGCCGTGGCTTACGGCTTGAGAGAAGGTTATGGTAGCCCCTCCCACGGTGAAGGTTCTGCTATCAGCTCGCTTAATCTCCTTAGGTAACCCGTTTATACTCTGGAGAAAGTAGGCTGCACGCCACATCTGGCTATAATTTATGTTCACTGAGGGGTCTTTGATCATCAAAATCTTGTTTCTGAAGACCTCAAGGTATCTTAGTGAATGGTGGTCATAGTGATAATGTGTCAAAACGATAATATCGGCGCATTCAGCATACTTCTTTATACATGACCAGGACTCCTCTAACCTAAGCCGCTCAACCGGATGGGGGATTAGACCGTTTCGCCTAGGCGCCAACGCTGCAGCCGGGTCAATAACTAGCCTTACGCTCTTGGTTTCAATAAACGTAGCCATAGATCTAACACCTAGGCTATCAAATGCTAGTGGAGTGAAACGCATCGTAAAAGCCTCCACGCTCTAAACAACACAACTGTTGCCAAACCCTCACTTCATTTAAAAAGCGTGTTAGCCCACACGACGAGTCTAACTTTTGGATATAGATTTTAGAAAGCGCGTTATCCTGTACGCGCCCTCCTCAACCTTGTCTATAGAGGTGGCGTATGATATGCGGATACATCCTTCACCAAGCCTACCAAAAGCTGAACCTGGGACGACAGCGACTCCGATCTCCTTAATCATCCTCATAACCAGGTCTTTAGATGGTGTATTTACCCCTTTAAGCCTTGGGAAGAGGTAGAAGGCTCCCTGGGGCTTCTTAAAAGATAGGTTAGGGCACTCTGATAGGATGCTGCATAAAACATCTCTTCTACGCCTATATTCACGTAGCACGTCGTCAAAGAAGCTTTGCTTTGAATCGAGGGCTTCTACAGCTGCCTTTTGAATAAAGGAGGGGGTGCACGCGCTGCTATACATCTGCACTTTAGCCATCTGCTCGATAACTTCTTGTGGAGCGGCAACATACCCTATTCTCCACCCAGTCATTGCGTAAGCCTTCGACAGACTGTTTACGGTGACCACGTGCCCTTTAAACTCTGGTATGCTAGCTGGGCTGAAGTGCTTCCCCTCATACACAAACTTCTCATACACTTCGTCTGAAATCACCATTAAACCGTTCTCTACAGCTATTGAGACTGCTTCCTTAATCTTTTCAGAGTCAGATACAGCACCAGTAGGGTTCGAGGGAGAGTTCACTATAAGCAGCTTCGTCCTCTTCGTTAAAGCTCTTCGAATATTATCTGGATCTATTAAGTAATCCTCGCTTAAACCTACCTCAATAGGCACACCGCCAGCAAGCTTAGTAGCCGCAAAATACTGCACGAAGGCTGGGCTTGGGATTATCACCTCCTCACCTTCTCGAAGCAGAGTGGTTAAAGCTAGGTATATCGCCTGCGTACCACCAACCGTAACCATAACTTCACTTTCAGGGTCTACATCCACCCCATTCTCCCTCTTGAGCTTCAACGCCAACGCTTCAAGAAGATCTGGGTAACCTTTTGTAGGAGCGTAATGAGTGTAGCCTAGGTCTAGAGCCTTCTTCGCAGCATCCTTTATGGAAACTGGTGTATCTAGGTCAGGCTCACCTATTGAAAGGTTAATTATATCCTTAGATCTGGCGACGAGGTTAAAGATAGCCCTTATTCCAGACTCCTCGATGCTGAGCACACGCTCAGAAAACAACATAAACTAACATCCACCTAACTCATATATTAAAATCACTCTTTTAAACTTGCCAACGCTCTGTCAGTCGTGATTTATCGGCTGTACTAACATCTTCCCTGTTAAGATGGCGGTTTATAGTATGGGTATCAACCAAACTAAAAGGGTTGAAATAATCCCAAGATTTAAGAAAACCGTTAAAAACAGCACCTCTGGTTTTCAACCTGGAATTACTTTGTCTTTAGTATCCAGCCAAATCGGTTTTCTTGATAACCTTCTACTGAGAAAAATTGTAGCCCCACCTTTTCCATATTCTCTCCCCGCTAAGTTGGGTCAAGATTGTTTGTTTTCCACCTTTTCTCCGCTACTTTCTATTCGCACCTACTTTACACCACCCATTCTCTAATAAGCGCATATAATTAGTTTCTTACGTTTAGTCTACTTGACCCTTTTACAGCGGTAGAACTTTGGCTAAGGGTAAAATTCTGTTTAACTTTTCCTATATCTCTGAGGGACAACTTCTCCATATTAAGCGGTTGCTTTAAACTTTTTAGGATGCTTAGCGTGTTATATGCGTTGTGGTGCTTGTAGCGGTAGGCGTAACCGGGGCTAGTGGCGCTCTATTAGCTTTAACTATCTTACATAGACTCACTCAAAAGGGTTTTGAGGCTGCGCTGCTGCTTTCAGATAACGCAGTAACCGTGGTTGAACTTGAGTTGGGTTTAAGCAAGCTTGCTCTT
>CALJAQ010000162.1 GCA_938029515.1 uncultured Nitrososphaerales archaeon | reverse complement strand
CTGATCCCTGTGATTAGGGTTGTTAGGTCCAGTTCATCTTTATCCACATTTATCTCTATGATGTCTCCTCCTAACCCGGCTTTTAGCTCGCTTGGGCTGCCTATCTTAAGTATCTTACCGTGATCTATGATGGCTATTCTGTCGCATATAGCGTCTGCTTCTTCTAAGTAATGTGTAGTCATGAAGATGGTCATATCATACTCATCCTTCAGTCTTCTGATGTACTTCCAGACCGCTACCCTAGTCTGCACATCTAAGCCTAGTGTCGGTTCGTCTAGGAAGAGTAGGGTCGGTCTGCTTATCAGCCCGCATGCTAACTCCAGCCTCCTCCTCATACCGCCTGAGTATGTCTCAACCTTCCGATCTGCGGCGTCATTAAGCTCAACTAATGTGAGGAGCTCCCAAGCCCTCTGCTTTGCTGCGCCGCTGGGTATGCCGTATAGTGCTGCGCATAGTAGTAGGTTGTCGATGCCTGTTAGGTCTTCATCTGCGGTATATTCTTGGTGTACTACACCTATTGAGCGTCTTACTTTAGATGCTTCTTTTACGATGTCGTAGCCGCAGACCTTTGCTGTGCCTGAGGTTGGTTTGAGGATCGTTGTCAGCATGTTTATCATGGTGCTCTTTCCAGCGCCGTTGGGGCCTAGTAGCCCGAAGATTTCGCCTCGTTCAATCTCTAGATCTACGTTGTCTACCGCTTTCACTTTTTTATTGAATATCTTTGTGAGGTTATGTGCTTCGACGACTCTGCTAGGCAGCATAATTCTAATCTCCTTCTTAATCTCATGCTTTACCACATATTTAGTTCTTTATATATGAGGATCTCTATGTGGTTTCTGGGTTTACCCTAGTACCTTCTAAAAACGCGTATAGTATGTTAGAACCTTCAGCTGAGTATCTTGTATATCTTCTGCTTAAAGTATATCTATTCGTAGGCTTCTGAAGGTTGTGAGAGCCAGCCGCATTTAGAAAGAATTCTCTAGCATCGGTTAGGTAGAGTAGAATCTTTGGTGATGTAGTGTAGAATTTCCATACTACCACCGATTCTTCGATAAAGCTTTTTATTAGTATATCTTTAAACGAGTCTGGGTCGGCTCTCTACAAGTATTATGCTCTACGTTGCTTAGCCGTAGGTGCGTTTAGCTGCTAACGTGTATGATATACACTAATCCCAGATGAGCTGATAGCTTTCAGCCCTTCTTCTAATATTTTAACTGCTTTATGGTCAGATAGATAATAATGTAAAGAAGATATTAATGTAAGCGTTTGTAAGTGTTGTTCAATGTAGATGTTTTAACTTCCCTAAGCCAGCTGGTTCTAGGTTGAGGATGATAGTCTTAAGGCGTGTCATTTCATCTATACTGTATCCTATCCCCTCCCTGCCTATACCAGACTCCTTCCATCCTCCAAAGGGGAAGTAGCCTACACCGTGCTTAGGTAGGTCATTAACAGTAACAGCGCCTACCTCCAGCTTCTTTGCTATCTTCCACATTCTGTAAAAGTTGCTTGTGAATACGCAGGAGTCTAGGCCGTAGCGTGACCTCGTAGCTAACTCTATTGCCTCATCTTCATCCTTAACCTCTACAATCGTAATTACTGGTCCAAACGTCTCTTCGTAGACTATCTTTGAATCAAGGGGGACTGAGTCTAAGCAGGTTGGTTGGTAGTGGCATTCTTTATACGCTCCTCCAAGTAATAGTTTAGCGCCTTTTTGAATCGCATCTTCTACTAGTGTGTGTATTCTTTTGGCTGCTTCCTGGTTTATCACCGGTCCTACTTTCCAGTTCTTTGCTTCTTTGAGCACTTTAGCGGTAAATTGGTTGTGTACGCTGCTTTGGACAGCTATGAGGCTTATAGCATCACATCTTTGACCAGCGTTCTTTAAAGCACCTTCAACACACTTTTTGGCTGCTAGGTCTATGTCTGCGTCGTCTAAGACTATGGCTAAGCCTTTTCCACCTAGTTCTAGATGTAGGTGTTTTAGATGCGCTAGGCTAGCTATCTTCTTACCCACAGCTGTGCTGCCAGTAAAAGATATCATGTCTATATGCTCATCTGAGACAAGCCTTTCGCCTACATCTCCTCCCCCTGTTAAGGTGTTTAACACACCCTTAGGCAGCTTCGCTTCTTCAAGCACCTTCGTGAGCAAAAGTAGTGAGAGTGGTGTTTCGCTTGAGCTCTTAGCCACTACCGAGTTTCCTGATAGTAGGGCGGGTATGATCTTGGCTGAAGCTATGTATAGTGGGTAGTTGAACGGTGTTATCGCGGCTACAACACCTATAGGCTCTCTTATCACAAGGGCTATCTTCCCGCTTGTGCCTTCAGACCAGTCTCCTGGTATATATTCGCCGAAGATCTTTCTGACCTCTTCAAGCGTCAGATTGAGCCGCTCTAATGCTGCGTTTACCTCTGCTTCAGCGTCTTCACGCATCTTACCAGCCTCTAGCATGAGTGTGTTTATGAAGTCTTCTTTATGATCCTTTAGGATGGCTGCTGCACGCTTGAATATTTCTATTCTATCTATGCCTGGTATGTCTCTAATTTCTTGTCTATTCTTATACGCTGAGGCTACTGCTCTATCAACATCCTCTGGGCTTGCTTTGCTTGCGTACGCTACTACTTCTCCGTTTATTGGCGTATCTACTTTGATGTATTCTCCTTTGCTTGAATCTACCCACTCGCCTTCTATGTAGAGCTTGAAGCGCGGTAGGTTGTCTTCATCCCTTCTCCAGATGCCGTCAAATAGGGGTGAAAGCTTTAACGGTAAGCTGCTCTTGTGCATATCACCTTTAAATACGGCCTTCAAAGTTAAGAAGGTTGCTGAAGTTAAATGAAGGGGATTTACTGCAAGTTTGTCAATTCCCCTTTGGGCTTAGTCACGCTTTTCGCGACAGATAGGGGGTTGACTTCGGTTAAAATAGGTGTTGAACCCAAGGTTAGTAGAGGGGAGGAAGCATTTTACACAAAATGTGGAGGAGGGAATGATGTTCTTAGATTGGCTGAGCTCGAGCTCAGCGAGTACTTTGAAAGAAGGCGTAGGTTCTTCACCGTGTGTTTAGATGTCTCTGGATCAAGATTTGATACGATGGTTTGGGGTGCTGCGAAAAGCATACCGTATGGTGAGGTTAGAAGCTACCGGTGGCTCTCTGAGCAGATAGGTCAACCTAAAGCATACAGGGCTGTAGGTGGAGCTTTGCGTAGAAATCCTGCTCCAATCTTCATACCCTGTCATAGGGTTATCTGCTCTGATGGCGGATTAGGGGGTTACAGCGTTGGTTTAAGGATTAAACGCCTTCTACTTGAGTTTGAGAAGGGGAAGGCTATATCCTTCTAAATGCTGTGAGTCTTCTTGGAGGGTATGTGAATTTAGACGCAGGATTTGATTCTCGAACCGCTCTACCAGAAGCTACATTATTTAAGAGGTTTGCTCATCGCATCACACTGGTTGCAGGATTGCATCTGTGTTAGCGTATGCTGATGCAAATAGTTTTCTTACCTCCTTTGTTTGCAGCTTGTACTGGATATTTTGGAATTGGATGTGAAGTAGGCTTGAGGCAAAATAGCTGACGAAGCCTTCTTAAAGGTTTAGGTTAGAGTCTAACAACCTCTAACCCAACCTCATCCACTATGCTTAATATCTTCTGCTTATCTGTTGACAACCCCTTCCAATCCAATACGGCGTATCTTACATCCTCAACACATCTGCTGACCATCATCCTCACGGTGTCAGCTGTGATCTCTTTGAGGATATGCTTAGAGGCTACTGCGCCTAGTGCGTATTCAGATTCGACTAGGAGCTTTGTGAACTTTGATGAGTGGTGTGTGCCACCGAACCCTAAACCAACCTTAGCAGCAGGGTTGATGCTGCTTAGAGCAGACCAAAGCGAGTCGGCAACAACGGCTGCAGCGTGTTCATCAGCCCACTGCTTGGGTGTAGAGCCTACTTCAGCAAACATGCAAGGCTTCTTAAGGCTGGATGGGCCGTGGTGCATCTGCTCTATAACTATCTGGTAGCCTTTAACCTCATTTCTCCTAAGCCAGAGCTCTTTAATGTAGCTCTTAAGTAGGCTTGGGTAGGTTATAGAAGGCTCTCTAGGTCTACCGCCGTATCTCGCATCTTCACCTAAGTTTCCTGGGAAGTGTGCTGTCAGGCAGGGTATGCCAGCCTTTGAGACGTGTCGTGAAAGGAATATGTACGCTTTTGGGTTGAATGAGTCGTCTAGATGGTCAGCGTAGATGCTCTCCATTTCACTATATGTAAGTCTGATGTTACTCTTTTCGTAAACAACATTACCTTCAAAGCGCTCAGATGTTTCTTTGAAGCGGTATCTGGATATGAGTGATGACGCTATGTTGCAACCTGCTTTATCTTTAATTGAGGAGACGAGCAGAAAGTAGGTGTT
>CALJAQ010000161.1 GCA_938029515.1 uncultured Nitrososphaerales archaeon | reverse complement strand
TAATACTTGGGCAGAATTATTTGCTCTAGTTTGATGTAGAGGTCTTCAAGCTCTTTTGCATACCTTTCTTCTGCAGAAATCTGTGTGTCTGGGTGTGGGCCTATGGCCCACCCTGTCACGTTTTCAACCCAGCCTTCCAGCCACCATCCGTCTAATACGCTGAAGTTTAAAACACCGTTATGCGCAGCTTTCATCCCGCTTGTCCCGCATGCCTCGTATGGTGGTAGGGGGGTGTTAAGCCACACATCGCTGCCTGCGACCATCTTTAACGCTATGTCTATGTTATAGTTTTCTAAGTACGCTGTGTTTATGCAGCTTCTCAACTCCCTCATGTAGCGGTGCACAGATTCTATCATCTCTTTTCCATGCGTGTCGTTGAGGTGCGCTTTACCGGACATAATTATCTGTAGTTCATTCGACTTTCCTATTTTCTTCAGGCGCACCAGATCTGAGAAGATTAATGTGTGCCTCTTGTATCCTGTTGCCCTTCTGGCGAAGCCTATGGTCAAGGTGTCATAAGATAGGTTGTTTTGAGTCTTCTGGTTTACGTAATCTATTAGTTCCTTCTTCGCCTCCATGTGCGCCTCCCAAAGCTCATCGTTTGGTATGACATCTACTTTGCTTAAAAGCTCTGGTTCTTTGCCCCATCCTGGTAGGTATTTGTCGTAGAGTGCTTTTAGGCTTCTGCAGACCCAAGTGTAGGAGTGGACACCATTTGTTATGGCTTTTATGTCGTGGTTTGGGAAGAGTTGCTTAGAGACCTCGCTGTGTTTTTTGCTCACGCCGTTGGCGAAGCCGCTTAGGTTTAATCCAAGTAGCGTCATGTTCAGAGCGTCTTGGCCTCCGTATCTTTTTAGATGCTCCTCAGGTATTATATCGCCTAAGATGCTTTTCACCAAGTCGTATGGGAATGTGTCGTGTGAGGAGTTTACAGGTGTATGTGTTGTGAAGACACATCTCCTTTTAACCGCTTCTGCATCCATTTCGTATCTTCTAAGCAGCTCTACTGCAGCAAGGCTTGTATGCCCCTCATTCATATGATACTTACTTACCGAGTAGCCTAGTGTGTCAAGCACCCTTACTCCACCTATGCCTAAAACCGCTTCTTGCTTCAACCTATAGGCTTGGTCATCGCTATATAGTAGCGATGTAATCTCTCTATCAGCAGCGGTGTTGACATCCAAATTCGTATCTAAGAATATGAGCGGAACACTGGAGCCGTCTACACCTTTTACCCCCAGCTTCCAAGCACCAACTTTCACACTTCTACCCTCCAATTCAACTGAGGCCTCTATAGGAAGCTTTGTCAGATAGTTGGATGGGTTCCACTCATCCAACTCTTCTCTCTGCCTCCCTTCGGGTGTTAGGATCTGCCTGTAGTAGCCTCGCCTGTTAAGCAGAGTCACTCCAACGAAGGGTATGTTTAGGTCTGCGGCTGCCTTTAAAGTATCTGCGGCAAGTATCCCTAACCCTCCACTATAGATGGGTATCTCAGTGGACAACCCCACCTCCATTGTGAAGTATGCTACCACATTGTTGAGTATTTGCATGCAGATCGCCGAATTTGAACCCTCTTAAAGACTATTATAATTAAATCTTTTGGCCAAATTTTCTTAGCTGTTTGATTTCGTCTTTCAAAGCTTCTTAATTTATTTTAAAATCTAAATGTGTAGTATAATATGAAGTTAAATTCTGCTAAAAATCGTATAGAAACGTTGTTAAACCCTGTTATGCACGCAGATCGCGAGGTAGATTGAATGTAGAGCGAGGCAAAGAGGAGCTGCGGAGATATGAGCAGATAAACGAGAAGATCAAACGTGGTGATGCCATCGTGATGACAGCTGATAAATTCGTTGAATACGTTGAGCAAAGCGGGTTAGAGAAGGCTGCCAAAGAAGTAGATATAGTCACTACAGGTACATTCGGAGCGATGTGCAGCTCAGGCGCCTTTATGAACTTTGGACACTCTGACCCTCCTATAAAGATGGTGAAATGCTGGCTTAACGATGTCCCAGCATACAAAGGCCTCGCCGCCGTAGATGCGTATCTAGGCGCCACAGCCATGAGTGAAACCAAGCCGTTCGAATACGGTGGAGGGCACGTTATAGAAGATCTTGTCTCGGGTAAAGAAGTTGAGTTAAGGGCCGAATCCTACGGCACAGACTGCTACCCCAGACGTAGCCTAGAGACCACAGTCGTCTTAGAAGATCTTAACCAAGCCTACCTATATAACCCACGCAACGCCTACCAAAGATATAATTCAGCAACCAACAGCTGTGACCGCATCCTCTACACCTATATGGGCACCCTTCTCCCAAGGTACGGCAACATAACCTTCTCAGGCTCAGGGCAGCTAAGCCCACTATACAAAGATCTAGGCTTAGAGACGATAGGATTCGGCACACGCATGTTTCTAGGGGGAGGGGTGGGTTATGTTGTAGGCGAGGGCACGCAGCATAACCCTCAGAGCGGGTTTGCGACCATCTCTGTTAAAGGCGATCTTAAAGGCATGAGCCCAGATTATCTGAAGGGTGCGGTCTTCCAAAACTATGGGACAACACTTTACGTTGGTGTAGGCATACCCATACCCATTATAAATATGCGCGTAGCTTCAACCGCAGCCCTAAGAGACGAAGATATTCCAGTAGATGTACTTGACTACAGCGTACCTTCTAGAGTTAGACCAGTAGTTAAGAAGACTAACTACGCTGAACTTAAGTCTGGTAGGGTGGTCATAGGAGACAAAGAAGTACCCTCTTCACCACTCTCAAGCATCAAAATCGCTGTGAAAGTAGCTGAAACGTTGAAGAAGTGGATCGAAAACAGAGAGTTCTTCCTTCAACGCCCTATTGAGCTCCTACCAAACTACAGGGAGTTCAAGCCGCTTAAGATTAAGAAGCGTGAAGTAGTGGTCAAAGATCTGATGACGCCGCTCCACGACCTCATCTTAGCAAGCCCTGAAGACGATATAAAGAAGGTCGCCAGAATGATCGTGGAAAAGAACATAGATCACGTGCCTATTATAAATAGAGACGGTGTGCTCATAGGAATTGTCACTACATGGGATCTGACAAAGGCTTTAGCCGAAGATAAACACTCCCTAAAAGAAATTATGACGAAGGCCGTTATAGTGGCGAAGGAAGAGGAGAGGGTTGATGAAGTTGCGAAGCGGATGGCTCAGCACCACATCTCTGGGCTACCTGTCGTTGACGACGTTATGCGCGTAAAAGGGTTGATAACCTCAGACGATATTTCAAGAAAACTTGTAGGTAGGCGAGTGGTTTGAAGATAAAGCTCCGCTACTCTCACGAGGCGGCTTCAAAACCCATCTTAGCTGAGGTTATCCTGAAGACAGGGCTGCTGATCAACATACTCGAAGCTAGGCTCACACCTAAGGAGGGTGAGATGGTTATAGATGTAGCTACACAGGGATCAGCGTTAAAGGATGCTTTAGAGCATCTTAGAGCATCTGGGCTAGAAGTTATTGAACTACGTAGCTTAGTTGAAGTGGACAGGGTGTTGTGTATTTCTTGCGGCGCGTGTATTTCACCCTGCCCACCCAAAGCCATCAGCTTCGACCAGAATCTGGATATAGAGGTAGATGTTAAGAGGTGTATAGGTTGTGGTATATGTGTAAGAGCCTGCCCACGCAAGGCTATTCGATTGATTTAGGTGCTACACCGATAGAGGTATATCTAAACTACCAGAGGGGGCTCTATAGAGGAAGGGCGAGAATCAAAGAGTC
>CALJAQ010000160.1 GCA_938029515.1 uncultured Nitrososphaerales archaeon | reverse complement strand
AGGAGGCTCAAAGCCTTCCACAACAACTTCCCACCAAGATCAACCATAACATCAACCACAGAGCTCCTAAGACTCTTCATAATGCTCTACAACCTAGAGATCAAGCCTTCTTATCCACTTTCACGTACATTATGTCGCCCTTTTTTAGGCTTGATGATCTCTCTTACATTCTGTGGGATGGCGACGGTGTCGGTTGTGCTCTACCTCTTGGACCTTGACGATGCCCATCACCCTCAGCTATATTCTGCAGATAGTCTATGTGCTGGCAATTCTTCTATATAACGCTGAATTGTTGTCGGATGAAGCTACCATCCTTTTACCGGAGTGCTCCGGGGCTCTGATGGATCCTCAACCTATTATATCCGAATGTGAGGATGTGAATTATGATGCTTAAAGCAAAGTTTTCTTCTCACCTTCAAGTTGATGTTGTAGAAGCCCTTCACCCTCTCCTTCAAGGTTCTGAACTACCTCTCCATATATCTCCTCGACCCGAAGGTTACGTGAATCCAAGGTAGGTTGAAATTCCTCAGAGCCCAAGGATACCATACGGTTCGCCATCGACGAAGATCATCGGTCTATCAAGCAGCCATCCAGCTGAGGAAGATGTATGCATTCAAGGAGGAGCGCTGATATGAAGTGTAGAAGGCAAGAAACTTCTGCTCTTAATATCTATATAGCAGCCCGGTAGAGTCATACACATTCAACTTGGTCTCCGTCTCATCCACAACAACCATGAATCTCTTCCTCGGAGGCCGTGATAGACAACCCCTCCAGCTTATACATCCATACTCTCACAGCCTCTCTTGGGGCCTCATCAAACCATACCCTATCCGCCATACACCTCATACTCAAACCGGCCAAGAAGAGAATGAACGTATACACCTCCTCCAACCTAACCCTGTTGCGCTTAAGATTCGATGCTCAACCACAGCATCAAGAAGCCGCTCAAAGGTCCCCACCACACCACAGACAGTAGCACCCCTCCAACAGCTTCTTAAACCATAGAGGAAGACCCTTAAACCAAAGACTCAAACCTAATCTTGTCAGCGTCGGAAAGCGAGGGTCAACTTTTATTAGCAAGAAGGTTGCATCGTTTTGTGAAGCTGAGGCTGGTGGTTAATCTGCTACCTAGTAGTAAAAGGGTTAAAGGGATATTTTCCGTCATAGCTTCTGCTAATAGACTTGATATTATGAGGATCCTTAATGCAAAAGGATCTCTTAGCTACTCTGAGTTAAAGAGTCTTGCTGGATTCAAATCTAAGAAGGAGTCTGGGAAGTTCGCTTACCACCTCAGGAAACTTGTGAGACAAGGTCTAGTTACCTTAAACAGGGCAGAGCGTAAGTATGTTATAACAAGCCTAGGTAGGCTTATACTTAACCTTAGTAGACAAATAGAGGAGCACGCGGTAATAGAGAGTGGAAAACTTTATGTGCGTACATCAAGACACACGATAGAAGAGTTTAACGCCAACAAGATTACTCAGAGCTTGGTTAAAGAAGGTGGTATGCCTCTTGATCTTGCTCAAAAGGTTACTGCTGAAGTTGAGAGTAAGATCTACAAATTTCAAACAACCTATTTGACCGCACCGTTAATCAGAGAAGTTGTTAACGCGGTTCTGATAGATCAAGGGTTTGAGGAGTATAGACATAGGCTTACTCGGCTTGGTCTCCCAGTCTATGATGTTATTGAGTTGATCAACAGAGTGGGCGCATCTGGCGAAGGAGTAGAAGCCTTAATAAGGCAGACCGCTCAATCCGTCTTTTCTGAGTTCCTCCTTCTAAATCAGTTGACTAAAGATGTTGCAGACCTATACTTGGGTGGTGATACACATATCTCCAACCCAGGAAGATGGGGTATAGCGCCAGATACACTTATCGTCGACGCTACCCACCTCCATACGTCCAGCATAAACCCCAGCATGCGGATGATTTCCACACCCAGACTTACATCACCAACAAACTTATCAGAGGCGCTTTCAACGCATGCCGCCGCGACGATCCTCTTGGCTTCAGAGTGTAACACTGAGCTATGTTGGCTTAGATTCGGCAAATATATTGAGTGTTCTGCTAAAGATGTTGATGATAAACAGTTGGCTGAAGATCTATATAGAGAGTTTGTGCTGATAGGTACAGTTTTAGGGCACAGGGGTACTAAGCCTACGGTTTCACTGCATATAGGTGAAGACGGTGAAGACAAGTTGGCGAGCTCAAATAGAGCCAACAGCATACTTGACGCATATAGGAGGTATGTCGAGACAACACCTCTGCCCACACTACACCTCAGCCTACATGGCAACATAGATGATGACACATTAAATGGAGTTTACAGGCTTGTCATGGCTGGGGGGAGCGTAGCCTTCTGCCCAAAGACACACTCAAACTACTCTTATTTAGGTTTAAGATTAAGCGCCTCGGTCCAAGAGACCCCATTAAGCATGCTTCTCCACGGCTTCTCAATAAACTTACCTCGCTTAGCTAGAGAGTCCCAAGAAGATGAGATGTACTTTAGGGCGAAGATGACCATACTTCTAAGAGACTCTTTGGCTGCGCTGCAGAGTAGAAGAGGAATAATCGCGGAGCAAGTGAGGAAAGGTATTCTTCCCATAATAGAGAGCAACATACAGACAGCAGCACTAGAAGAAATCCCGATTATTCTAAACTTGGCTGGACTGCTGGAGGCTGCTCAAATACTAGTGAAGGAGAAGAGCGGTCAGAACGCAATCATATCCATCGTAGAGAAGACAATAGAAACAGCGGTCAAAGATGTAAACGCAAAGGAAGAGACAGCTGTATCTGTGGTACCAGAAGAGGGGTTAGCAAGGTTAACAACTCTAGACGTAGAAAGATATGGCAAGGCCTCTATAACCTCCCATCTCGAAGAGAGTTACTCGACCAGCCTTGAGCTGGATGCGGACAAACTAGATGCAGAGAAGTTGAAACTCGCCGAACTGTACTCAAGAAATCTAACAGGAGGCTGCTCAGTATCCGTTAGAATAAACCCCAACGCGGAGACCGATGACCTTAAGAATATAATTAACACGCTCTCAGCCAGCTTGACATTCTTTAGGTTAGGCTTGGATCTTAGTGTTTGCAGAAACTGTGGAGCTAAGAATACATCGACTGTAAGCCGCTGTGTCATCTGCAAATCGACACGTTTAGTAAAGAGGCAGATCTTTTAATCCAGCGTAAACACCACATTGAAGTTAGGAGCTTATGATGCGCACGTCAGCTCAGAGGGTAATTCAATACCACATCCTAAGTAAAGGAGACTTTGTCAAAGAGTTTTGACGACTAAAGAGAAGTGTCTCCACCAGCTAACCTAGGAGCCGCTTATTAGGGTGATAATGGTTGACAGCTGAATCTCAAGGAATTTTATCAACCGTTAGAAAGAGAGATGGCAGAGTAGTACCATTTGATAGATTAAAGATTGCTAATGCGGTTTATAAAGCTGCTAAATCCGTTAACGAGGGAGATCCAAATGTTGCTGAAGAACTCTCACTAAAGGTTGTTAAAGTGTTAGAGGAGAAGTATAAGGATGGCGGTATGCCTACTGTAGAGGAGATTCAAGATATAGTCGAAACAACCCTGATAAATAATGGGTACGCAAAGGTAGCAAAAGCATACATCCTTTACAGGCAGAAGAGGGCTGAGCTTAGGCGCGCAAAAGCGCTTCTTGGTGTGGAAGACGATCTAAAGCTTCCTATTAACGCCGTAACCATCCTAGCTGCAAGATATCTGCGCCGAGACGAAAACAGAAGACTAATCGAAACACCGAAGCAGCTCTTCATGAGGGTAGCTAAGACGGTAGCTGAAGCGGATCTACTTTACGACCCCTCAGCCAAGGTTGAAGAAACCACGAAGGAGTTCTTTGACATGATGGTGAACTTCGAATTTCTACCCAACTCACCAACGCTTATGAACGCTGGAACAGATTTAGGGCAGCTTTCGGCCTGCTTTGTCCTCCCAGTAGAAGACTCTATCGACGGCATATTCACTACACTTAAGCACGCAGCACTAATACACAAGAGCGGCGGTGGAACAGGCTTCTCCTTTTCTAAACTGAGGCCAAAAGGAGATGTTGTAAAGACTACAGGCGGCGTAGCCTCAGGCCCTATTTCTTTTATGACTGTATTCGACGCGGCTACAAACGCGATTAAACAGGGTGGGAAACGCAGAGGAGCGAATATGGGTGTGCTCAGGGTTGACCACCCAGATATACTTGAATTTATTACCGCAAAGGAGAAGGAGGGTAGGCTCTCTAACTTTAACATCTCGGTAGCAATAACCGACAGATTCATGGACGCTGTTATAAACGGTGATGATTACGATCTTGTAAACCCACGCACAGCTCAAGTGGTGCAGAGGCTTAACGCCAGAGTGGTCTGGAACCTTATAATAGCGATGGCTTGGAAGAACGGTGAGCCAGGTGTGTTGTTTATAGATAGGATAAACTCTGCACATACTGTCCCTCACGTCGGAACCATAGAGGCGACGAATCCTTGTGGCGAGCAGCCGCTTACTCCTTACGAGTCGTGCAATTTAGGTTCGATTAATTTGGCTAAGATGGTGGTTGATGGTAGAATAGATTGGGGTAAGCTTAGCGCTACGGTTGAAAAGGCGGTACACTTCTTGGATAACGTGATAGACGCTAATAAGTACCCTCTACCTGAGATCGAGAAGATAACAAGGTTTGGCAATAGGAAGATTGGTTTAGGTGTTATGGGTTTTGCAGACACGCTGATAGAGTTAGGTGTGCCATATAACTCTAAACCAGCCCTCAAAATAGCTGAGCAGGTTATGAAGTTCATCGAAGAAGCTGCTGTGAATGCTTCAGTTAAGTTAGCGGAAGAGAGGGGCTCATTTGCCAACTTTAAGGGAAGCCTTTGGGAAAAGCGTGGCTTTAAATATATACGCAACGCAACTTTAACCACTATCGCACCTACAGGCACAATA
>CALJAQ010000159.1 GCA_938029515.1 uncultured Nitrososphaerales archaeon | reverse complement strand
AGAATATTGGCTCATCTACTGAGGGGGATCTAGTGGCAGAAAGCTACGTTCCTCCAAAGCATCTTAGAGAGGTGCAGCGCTCATCAGGCATAGAGCATCCATAATCAGGATAAGAACGATGGTGAAGAACAAGGTCCATACATTGATAGACAAGTATGGATTCGAGCACGAATACTCAGACCTATTTGGAAAGGACGCTATTATAAGGATACCGTTAATAGCCGAGATATAGCAAAAATTGGCAAGTTTTAAGCTCATTTACGCTAGAGGATAGAGTGCGGGGGGTGGGATTTGAACCCACGAACCCCTATGGGACGAGGTTCTAAGCCTCGCGCCTTTGACCTGGCTTGGCAACCCCCGCGCTCCGCATTCGAGTTATCTGAGCGGTTCATAAGTGTAATCTTTTATTTTGCTAGCTCGAGGGCCTTTGCTAGGTTTCCTCTGTCGTCTCTTCTTTCATCTACTGGAGTCTCCATTACTATCGGTAGCTTTCTGATTTCTGATGTGTGGAGTATCGCTTTCAACCCCTTCTCCCCTATCTTACCTAAGCCTATGTGCTCATGTCTATCTAGGTGTGAGCCGAGCTCGCCTACTGAGTCGTTTAAGTGTATGCTTTTGACGTGTTTGAGGCCTACTTCTTTGTCGAGTTGATGTAAGGTTTTAGACACAGCTTTCTGTGTTCTAAGGTCGTATCCAGCGGCATAGGCGTGGCAGGTGTCGAAGCAGACCCCTACCCGAGTAGGCTCACCTATCTCATCCATTATCCTTTTAAGATCTTTGAATTTTGAACCTATGCTATTCTTTTGACCAGCGGTATTTTCAAGCAGCAGCATAACCTTGTTATCCACGGTGTTAAGAGCGTTTCTACAAGCCTCTACAATCCTCTTCATCCCAGCCTCCTCTCCTGAACCCATGTGGCTTCCAAGGTGCAGCACGAGATACGGGATTCTAAGTCTACCAGCCCTCATAAGATCTTCGACTAGACAGTTCACAGACTTTCGGTAGATTTCATCGCTAGGGGATGCTAGGTTAGGTAGATAGGGCATATGCGCCAAAACTTCTCTGTAGCCAAACTCTTCACACTTCTCCACGAAGCGCGCAGCCTCCCCTTCATCAAGCGGCTTATAAGACCAACCTCTAGGGTTCTTTAGAAAGATCTGAAATGCTGTGCACCCAGCCTCCTCAGCTCTATCTACAGCCAGATCTAGTGAGCCGGATATGGAGACGTGGAATCCTATCTTAAGGTCTTGCACACCCTTTAGCATGTATAGAGATTTAGTATAAGCGTTTATAATGTTGAGCGAGATGTCTACGCCTTTCCTCTAACAGCTTAGCAGAAAAATATTTACACACCTTCACTGAATACTTATTTGAGGTATAATGGTAAGAGAGGTTGACTTTAAACCTAAACCAATAGATGCTGACTTTCTTAAGAAGAGTGATGAATACCCTATCACAGGGGATCATAAAGGGCATAAGGTTAGGGGTGAAGGTAGGCAGAGACTAGATGGAGCTGGCAACCCTTACCCAACGAGGCTCGGAATACACGGCACTCAAGTAGCGGTGGACTGGGACTGCTGCATCGCAGATGGTATATGTATGGACGTTTGCCCAGTCAACGTCTTCGAATGGGCCTTAAACGAAGGGCAAGCAGGTACAGGAAAAGATAAATGGCCTCTGGAAGGAGAGCTGCACTCCAAGTATAGGACAGACAAATCCGACCCAGTAAGGGAGCAGGACTGCATCTTCTGTATGGCTTGTGAAGTGCAGTGCCCAGTTCAGGCGATAAAGATCACTCAGCCCTAAGATGTTAGGAAGTCGTAGAGTGTCCTCTGACCACGCTTCTTTACAAGATCTGAGACCCTAACCCCAACCCTCCTTATCTTAATCTTTTCTTCTTCCAGCAGTCTAGATAAGAGTGCAGTTGATACTGATCTTAAGGCTTCGTAGCTGTCTAAAGGATGTTCATACGTTGCGCTGCGTGTACATGTTGACAGCGAATCGCTGACAGTTATCACACCTACGCTCTTAAAGACGTAGCCTTGAGACGAAACTCTGGAATAAAGGTCTCTGCAGATCTCATCGACGTATTTTTCAATTTCCTCAATCCTCTGAGAATCCTGCTTTAAGGTTACGATTCTGCTGAACTGAGTTGGCTCTAGCCTCTCCTTTACAGGCTCGTCATTCCTCCCGTTTGCAGCGTTGTAAAGGTAGTTTCCAAGCTTCAACCCGAATCTTGAGATAAGTTTCTGAGGATCCTGCTTAGCAAGGTCTCTTATCGTCTTCACACCCATCTCCTCAAGTATCTGCTTAGTTTTAGCACCTACACCTGGGAGCTTGTCGACGCTTAACTCAGCTATGAATCCAACGGCTTCATCTGGTCTGATTAATGTGACGCCGTTTGGCTTCTGGTAGTCTGAGGCCATCTTAGCTATAACTTTGTTCGGCCCTATCCCTATTGAGCAAGTTAAATTTTCTGCCTCCATAATCTCAGTTTTTATCTTTAACGCCAATTCTTTGGCCGCCTCATAGTCGCCTTTCGTCTTCTCTGTTACATCTAGGTACGCTTCATCTACACTTACTTCCTCGAATATGTCAGCGTGTTTTCTAAGTATATTCATTACCCTTCTGGAGACTTCGTCGTAGTAGTCTAGGTCAGCTTTGAGGAAGACCGCTTCAACGTTTCTGAGCAGCTGCTTAGCCCTTGCAATAGGCATGCCTGAGCGAACCCCATATCTCCTCGCCGCATAGTTGGATGTAGAAACCGCTCCGCTGTCTCCTCCTCTTCCAGAGTAGATACAGACGACTACAGGTTTATTTCTAAGAGAGGGGTTCCTAACTTCTTCACACTGAGCATAAAAGTAGTCTAGATCAACTTGCATTACTACTCGCTCAGGCAACGCTCACTTAGGGTGTGGCTTCAGCTATATTAAAAGGGTGTCTCACAAAAACCTTAAGAGAACGTTAGAGGTAGCTGATGATTATGTCGTTTACACAGATAATATTAGAGAAGAAGCCGCCTCTTGCTAAGATCACGTTAAATAGACCTGAAGTGTTGAACGCTTTAAGCCCAACATTAATCAGCGAATTAAGGCAAGCATTGAATGACGTGGGGCAAGACCAGCAGATTAAGGTTCTTGTTGTGACTGGTTCAGGTAGAGCGTTTTGCGCAGGTGCTGATCTAAAGTTTATGGCTCAAGCAGATCAGAGGGCTCTCTACGATTACATCCAAAGTTTAGATGAGCTCTTGTTCAGACTTGAGTGTTTGGATAAGCCTGTTATCGCCGCTGTGAATGGCTACGCTCTTGCCGGTGGGCTTGAGTTGACGCTATGCTGCGACCTTGTTGTCGCCTCTGAGCAAGCTGTCTTCGGCGATGAACATATTAACCGTAGTCTTATGCCAGGGGGAGGCTCCAGTATGAGGCTGCCTCGCATCATCGGGTTGAGGCGTGCTAAGGAGCTTCTATATACTGGTGATAGATGGGATGCTAAGCGTGCATTTGAAGCTGGGCTTGTGAATATGGTTGTGCCTCCTGAAAAGCTTGAGGAGGCTACTAGGGAGTTGGCTGAAAAGATCGCTTCAAAGAGCGGTTTTGCGCTTCGCCTCATAAAGCAGGTTGTAAACCAAGCTATGGACTCTGATAGAGAAACGCTTCAAACCTTAGAGCGTACCGCCTTCAACCTAGTGGTAAGCAGCTCAGAGGCTCAAGAGGGTTTAAGAGCCTTCTTATCTAGGAAGTGAGCTCAGATCTTACACTTCTTGCAGACCCTAACGACATCGTAATAGATTTCGTAGAGTCCTGTGCGCTTTACACGCATATAGTATGTGTGCGCAAGACATATGCTGTCTCCACACATAGAGCAGACTCTCCAAGATGCCTCATCATCTGGTATGGTGCGGCCGCATTCAACACATTTAGCAGCCTTCACGTCTTTACTCAGATTCGATAACCCCTTCCTTATATGTTCAACGGGCTTTCTCCTATTACACGGGTTATGTCCGCTGAAGTTATGATCCCTAAGAGCTGATCTTTGTGCACGACTGGTAGTCTTCTTATCTTAAGCTGGGTCATGACTCTTGCAGCCTCCTTTAATTCGAAGTCTGGTGTGATGACTGTAAGGGGGCTGCTCATGAAGTTCTTAACCTTCTCCTTTATTAGGCTGTGATCTTTTAGTAGGATCTTTGTTAAAAGGTCTCTTTCGGTGAAGATTCCAGAGGGTTTTCCACCCTCTGTTACGATTACGCTGCCTATGTGTTTTTCACCCATTATTCGGCAAGCTTCTTCAACAGTCTCTTCTGCGTCGATTGTTATTACCGGTGAAACCATAACATCTCTAACCTTAATCAAGGTTTCATCTCTCAAATAACAGGTTTTAGTCGCTTAATACCTTTTCTTTACGGATAGATTGCGTGTATCAGCGCGTGGTCTTTGTCGAACGGTTCGAGCTCAACGATTTGATTGACCTTAAATCCA
>CALJAQ010000158.1 GCA_938029515.1 uncultured Nitrososphaerales archaeon | reverse complement strand
TTGACCTGGCTTGGCAACCCCCGCATCTACATTTACACCTACACTACTGTTTGGCGGGGTAATAATATCTTACCCTTCTTCCTACCCTAAGCGGAATGTATGTAAGTCAGCTGTTTGGAGCGTGTGGTGATGGGCTTGTGGGATGATGCGTTAGAGTTGTATATTAGAAGCAGCAGCCGCTCTAAAGATTTGTTCGAAGCCGCTAAGCGTGTATTTGTCAGCGGTGTGAACCATAACATAAGGTTCTTCGAACCCTACCCTTTCTTCACCGAAAAAGCTTCAGGCAAGTTCCTCTACGATGTGGATGGAAATAGGTATGTGGACTACTGGATGGGCCACGGTTCACTCATCTTAGGCCATTCACCAGAGGTTGTCACATCTAAACTTGAAGAGCAAATCTGCAGGGGCACAATCTTTGGGACTGTAAATGAAGTCTCTCTCAGGCTGGGTGAACTTGTATGCGACTGTGTTCCTTGCGCTGAGCAAGTCAGATTCTGTAACACGGGTGCAGAAGCTACTATGTATGGTGTTAGGTTGGCTAGAGCGTACACTAAGAAGCGTATCGTGATCAAGGTTGAAGGCGGCTGGCACGGATATAACTCTGATCTGGTGAAGGATGTCTCCCCCCCTTATGGTGTTGAAAGTGCTGGTGTAGAGGAATGTGTCAAGCATGTTATTTCTGTGCCCTTTAACGATCTTGAAGCTGCTAGGAGATGTATAGGTGAAAACAGAGCAGACCTTGCTTGCGTTTTGGTTGAGCCGGTTCTAGGAGGGGGGATAATACCGGCTGAAAGAGATTACCTAAAAGGTTTAAGAGAGGAGACTGAAAAGGTTGGCTGCCTCCTCTTCTTTGATGAGGTGATAACTGGATTCAGAGTGTCTCTAGGAGGAGGCCAACAACACTACAACATTACACCAGATATAGCGGCCTTAGGTAAGGTGCTTGGAGGAGGTCTCCCAATAGGTGCGGTCTGCGGTTTGAAAGAGGTTATGGCATATGCTGACCCTAAACGCCCTAAGAGCGAAAGGGCTTGGATCGGAGGAGGCACCTTCTCAGCAAACCCTTTGAGCATGGCTGCTGGGTTGGCTACAGTCAAATATCTGAGTGAGAATAGTGGAGTGATATACCCCTATCTGAATGAATTAGGTGAAGATGCTAGAAAAGGTATAGACAGAGCCTTCGCTGAAACACGCATACACGCAACTACAACAGGCATAGGCTCGCTCCTACTTACACATTTCCCTCCAGATGGTATTGAGCCCAAAGATGCACGTGCTATACATAGATGTGACCGTAAACTTCAAGCTCAGTTCTACTTCGCCCTTTTGGCGAAGTATAAGATCTTCTTCTTACCAGGCCATCTTGGAGCAATCTCTTATACTCATACTAGAGATGACATAAAAGCTTTAATCGACGCTTCGATAGAGTTAGCGCATGAAGCTAAGAATGCCCCATAGGAGGGTCTAGATGATTATACGTGAAGCAGGATTTGGTAAAGCGTTTGTCTGTAGAATGGAGTTTGAATCCGACTTCTTGGCATCGTTAGAAGAGTTCGCTAAAGAGCATAAGATTGGAGCTGCCTTCTTTGTGGCTCTAGGTGCTGTCAAGAAGGCGGCCTTTGCCTACTATGAACAGGCGTCTAAAAAATATGTTGAGGAGGTTGTTGATGAGCCTATGGAGCTCTTGAGCTGTGTTGGAAATTTTGCGACGCTGGAGGGTAATGTAGTTGTGCACGCGCATGCAGTTTTTTCAGATAGATTTGGCAAGCTTCTTGGCGGCCATCTCCTTAAAGGAACCACAGTCTTTGCAGGTGAAGCTTTGATCTTTGAACTTAGCGGTGTAAACCTAGTTAGATCCTATGATGACCTTACTGGGCTGAACCTCTATACACCAACAAGTATTAGTTGAATGTTAGGATGGCTTGAACCTTCCCTCCATCTTCTTTAGCACACTCGCTAGCGTAGTATACTCCATTTCTTCAGGCCCCAGTCTAGCTGGCATAAACGGACCGTGTCTCCTCATGTAGTCAGCTACCTCATTAGCCAAGCTTCTAGCACGGTCGAACGCTGGGTCATCGAATAGGTCTGCTGGGCCAACGAGCATGCCCTCATTTAGCTGAAAGCCAAGCGCTGCAACCCTAGGCGGCCCATCAAATCTTGTGCATTTAGCGTTCTTTAGAGAGACTGGCATAAGAGGACCGTTATGTGAACCCCTCATCCACCCTGCTACGAGGTGTGGGAACGCGAAGGGTTCTAGGACCTCGCCTACGGCAGGTAGCCCATGTTGCGCTCTGACGAACATTACGGGGTCGTCTTTGCCCACATATCTTCCAGCTATTAGTGAGAGCCTTGCTGTGCTTGCTACAGCTGCCAAAAGGTTGTCTGATCTCCTGTAGACGCTTTGGATTACATATCTGCCTGTGGTCCCTATAAGCGCAAGTAGATCATAAGATTCATCAGGGGTGTGTAGGTCGACCACCCTATCTTCCATAACATCCATAACCCTGTATGTGAAGCCTGTGTGGAGCTTTTCATCTATGATTAAGCCTGCGGTGTTGAATGGGTCTGCGAAGATTCTGTATAAAGGTAGGTTCCAAGCGCCTGGCTCTGTTTTATCAGCCATAAAGATTACTATCGGCTCACTTACCCTCTCTTCTATTTCGGCTTCTGCCACCCCAGGCCCCATACCTTTTAGGTTTCCCGAGAAGGCTGTTGAGAGTAGGTCTTGGCCGGCTGCGTAAAGCTTAAGTTTCTTAGAGACTTTTTCAGTTACCTCTTTGAATGTCTCCCAGGCTAGTGTGTGGATCTCGCTGCTGTTTACACCCTTTGTATGTGTCATTATAAGTTGAAGGTCGTCTCCTACTGCAGACACATAGAAGTCCTTTATTAGATCGGTTTTTTTCGCTTCGTTTAATCTTTCTTTCGCCACCTCAATCTGATTTGGGTGTACTGTATGGTGCCCAGCTAAGCTGCCTATGTCTGCTTTTATTACTGATAATGTTATCTTCATACTCCTCGCTGTAAAAGAGGTTGTTGGTAAAAATAAACTTATGGGTATGGTTTAGTGCGGTGTGTCTGTCTAATATTCTTCTTCCTCTTCGTACTCCTCTTCCCATTCTTCCTCCTCGAAGTCTTCTTCAAACTCCTCCTCGTATTCTTCTTCAGACATAACCTTTACCCCTAGAGCATCGACTATCCGTTTTAACAATGTTTATAAGCTTTTTGATAGCTGCAGAAAATAGCTTGATGATGTGAGTCAGTTGACCACACCTAAGGTGATGAAATGTTGTGGAGAAGCGATACGGGAAGCTACGAAGATTGTTACCAACGGTGGCCTTGTGGTTTACCCTACAGATACGGTGTATGGGTTAGGCTGCGACCCCTTTAATGTAGAGGCTGTCAAAAGAGTCTTCTTGTTAAAAAGGAGGGCAGATAAGCCTTTACCTATTTTAGTTTCGAATTTGGATTTAGTAGATCGGCTTGTTAATTTAGGGTGTGTTGGTAGAGCGCTTGCTTCTAGGTTCTGGCCTGGGGCGCTTACTATTGTAGCGCCGCTTAAAGAGGGTGTGGCTGTTCCTGATGTGTTGACTTGCGGTTCTAACACGCTTGGCGTTAGGGTTCCGAAGCATAATTGCGCTCTTAGTTTGTTAGATAGTGTAAGAGGTGTTTTTGTTGGCACAAGTGCCAATAAGTCTGGTGATGCTCCACCTTTGACGCTGGAGGACGTTTTTAAAAGCTTGGGCGGCGGCGCTGACCTTTATCTTGATGCTGGTAGGGCTACGTTAGGTAAAGAATCTACAGTAGTTGACGTTTGTGGCGAAGGGTTGAAGTTTATTAGGGAAGGAGCTATAGGAAGAGAGGCTGTTCTTGAGGCTCTTAGAGAATTCCAATCAATTAATTGTATTCGCGAGTAGCGCTGCTTTCTCAGCTATTAGATAAGCTAAAGCGTCCTCATCTAATAACGCTGAGTAAAGGGTTTGTTTCAGGTTATGTTCTGATAACAGTGATGATGCC
>CALJAQ010000157.1 GCA_938029515.1 uncultured Nitrososphaerales archaeon | reverse complement strand
CCTGTGGTCTTAGCTAAGCAGACCTCAGTACTAGACGTGTTGTCAGAAGGCAGGTTCTTGATGGGTGTAGCCCCTGGCGCCCCTAAGATAACCGAGAAGGAGTTCGAAGCTGTAAACGTTCCATACCACGAGAGAGGCAAGATGACGGATGACTACATTAAAGCGATCAAAGCTATATGGACTATGCCTCTAGCGACATACAGCGGCAAATATGTCTCATTTAAAGACCTACAGATCTTCCCTAAACCGCTTCAGAAGCCACATCCACCCATACTAATAGGCGGAGGTGAGAGAGGGTTGAGCGAAAAAGCGTTCAAAAGAGCGTCTGAACTCGGCGAAGGCTGGATACCAGCCTATTTAACCGAAGAAGAGTTGACTGAAGGTGTTAAACGGCTTAGAGAGATGACTTCAGCAGCAGGCAGACAGGTTAAGATGATAGTAGGTTTAGAGATGTTTACAAGCATAGACAGTGTAGAAGAGAAGGCTCTAAGCGCAGCCAGACAAACGCTGACCACAAACTTCTCCTCAATAGAAGAAGGGTTAAAAAGAAGCTTCATCGGCACACCAACTCAAATATCTAAGCGGCTTGAAGGCTATAGAGCAGCAGACTACTTTGAGTTAAAGTTCATCTACTCGAGTGTAGAGCGGTTCAAAGAGATGCTGAAACTCTTCGCAGAAACGATATTAAAATCGTTCAGCTAAAAAATTGGGGGAAGCCTTAGCCTAGTAGGGTATTACAACCTTACCATCTTTTATGATGAGTTTACCATCGACCTCAACAGTAGGGTCCCTTATCGTCGCATCGATGTGAGATTTGCTGACGTTCTTACCCCCTGGGTAGGCGCTGTGGTTGTCTCCTAAAGCTAAGTGTATGGTGCCGAGCATACCCTTCTCTGACAACGTCCCATATTTTTCAAGATGCCCTGTCCCTATAGAGAACTCTGCAACTACGTTTGCGTCTGCGTCAGAGCCTTCGATGACCCTCTTAAGATGCGCAGCCTCAGAGCCTCCTTTGAAATCGATTGCACGCCCATCCTTTACATACACTTGAATATGTTCCTTCAACCCAAATGGTGCCACGATATTCATCACACCGTCTGCAACATAGACGCCGTTCGCTGAATCTTCAACCGCTGCGAAGGCGATCTCTCCCCAAAGGGGCATAGGGCCCATCATCACACCCTTTTCCCTTATCGGCGTGACGAGAAGAGGAGGTCTACCTTTTATGGAAAGAGTTAGATTAGTCCCTTTTGCGGTTGTTATCTTGACCCTGTCAGCACCTTCGAACGCTTTGACTAACGCCTCAGTCCTCTTCTGAACCTGTAATATGTCATCTACCGTAAGACCCCAGCTGCCCAAACCTTCTTCTACCGAAGCGATCTTAGCTTGATTATCCACAGCATTCCTGACAGCTTTCGTGTGAGCGAACCTATGCGCAAAATCTATGTTAGTCTTGATGATCACGACGTCTGAAGAGGTTACCGCGCCGAAGACGTTCTTAGGCGGCTCAGGTATGCCAGGAGCCAAAAGCCCCCTAGCGACTTGAGAAGATATGTCAAGAACTACAACGTCTCCTCCAGCGGCGCTTGCAGCGGCGGCTAAGGCTTCTGCTTCAAGCCTATGCTCTGCATCCATAAGTACTGTGACCACTTCCCCCGGCTGAACCCGGTATCCATGCGTAATGCAGATTGTCGCTTCTTTAAACGCTGTAATGATGGAGGCCATGCATATCGATTTAGATTAGAGTTTAGGTTTTATTTAAATCAGTTTACTGGTCTTGCACCACTGTAGGTGGATACTCAGGGTGAGAGAAGACGTAAACCATGATGACGTCTTCTTCGCTGTCGTTGACCACCGCGTGGGCCACATTCGGCGGTATATACAGTGCATCACCTGCTTCAAAGTAGACGAAGCCTTCATCAACCTCTAACATACCTTTTCCTGAGACGACGTAGCAGAGCTCCTCTTCACTATGCGTGAGCTTCCTTGTCTTGGTTTTCGGCTTGAAGGTTGAATAGCCTAGCATACATTTTTTTGAGCCGGCTAATGTAGAGGTTATGAGCTCTTGAACCCAGCTCCCTCCAGCTAAGTCTGTACGTCTACCAGAGCCGAGTTTGACAACCTTTATGCTGCCCAACTATTTGCTGCCTCTACGGCGCAACTATTTTTCTGATGTGGTAACTTCTTTGGTCCAGTAGAATGGTTTGCCTTCCTTTACCTTCTGCTCTTCGTCTTCAGCTGCGAGCACAGCATCCATCCCACAGTCTACCCAAGTAGACCAACCAGCTAGCCAGGTGCAGAGTTCAACCGCCTCCTCAACCTCCTTTGCCGTGGCACCGAGCCTAACAGCCCTTCTAGCGTGGCTCTTACCTCCTTCACCACGCCCAAGAGCAACTTCAACCGCAACGATAATCAGCTCCTTAATCTTCTCAGGTAAAGCGCCTTCAGGAGCACCTTTAGGCTTAAGCGTCGCTCTCCTCATGGTGACGAAGCCTCTGAGCAGCTCAGGGTTATATCGATCCATAACTTCAAAGACTGGGTGTATCCTACCGAACTTCTCCATCAAATACTCTTTAATATCCTCATCCACTTTTAATCGATTAAACATACTTTGAAGTCGCATTTAAGTATTACATACAGCCTTATGTTTAACTACGGAAGTTTTTAAATAAGCCTACTTAACAAAGATTACGCTAACAATGATTTAGATAGAGGGCATAAAATGAATGGACGCTAATAGGATTGCAAAATCAATAAGGATCGAGAACTTATCTAAACACTATGTGAATGTTAACAATACAATACTTAAGGTTATAGACAGTATCGATGTGTTTATTCCCGCAAATATATTTGCTACTATCATTGGGCCTAGTGGTTGCGGTAAGTCTACTCTTTTACAGATTCTTGCTGGTCTTATTAAATCTGATAA
>CALJAQ010000156.1 GCA_938029515.1 uncultured Nitrososphaerales archaeon | reverse complement strand
GGTAAAGAGTTTTCAAGACCCAAGGCTCTTTCTTGGCATGACTGTGCTTGATAACCTACTTGTTCCGCCGAAAGGGCAGAAAGGTGAGAGCCCTTTAAACGCTCCGATTCACTCTCGTTGGCGGGATCAAGAAATCGGTTTGGCTAAGAAGTCGTCTGATCTGCTTAGTAGGCTTCTCTTGAAGGGTCTACATAAGACACTCTCGGCTGAAATCTCTGGTGGGCAGATGAAGCTTCTTGAGATGGGTCGAACACTTATGGCCGAGCCGAAGATGCTCCTTTTAGACGAGCCTACTGCAGGTGTAGCACCCAAACTCGCTAGAGACATCTTTGAGAGGCTATTAACCCTTAGAGAAGAGTTTAACCTAACCTTATTCATAATAGAGCATAGACTCGAGGTTCTTTTCGATTACGTAGAGTATGTTTACGTAATGCATAGAGGTAAGGTGCTGGCTGAAGGTAGGCCTGAGGAGATTCTGGAGAACAAGGTGGTTGCTGAAGTGTATCTAGGTGGTTGAGCGTTGAGCACAATATTAGAAACAAATAACCTAGTTTCAGGATATGGAAAGCTGGTGATAGTCAACAGCGTATCAACATCTGTTAGAAGAGGAGAGATCGTTGCTATCATCGGCCCTAACGGGAGCGGTAAGAGCACTTTCATAAAATCTATCTACGGCCTTACTACAATATTCGATGGAAAGATAATTTTTGAAGGAAAGGATATAACTAAGACGAGAGCAGACCTAGTTACCCGCTTAGGGATAGGTTATGTGCCTCAGATCAGCAACGTCTTCTCAGCGCTAACCGTTGAAGAAAACCTTGAGATGGGTGCTATACCCCTAGATAACAAAGAGGAGGTAAAAGCCAACATGGATGAAATCTTCAACATCTTCCCAATACTTGAGGAGCGGAGAAGGCAGAAGGCAGGCTCTCTCAGCGGCGGTGAGCGGCAGATGTTAGCTTTGGCGAGAGCGCTCATAGCTAAACCTAGGCTCCTACTTTTAGATGAGCCTACCGCAGCTTTAGCACCTAAGCTTGCAGATCAGCTCTTCAGCAAGATTCTTGAAATAAGGAATCTCGGTGTCACTATTATGATAGTTGAGCAGAACGCTAGAAAGGCGCTCACAATCTCTGACAGAGGCTTGGTTTTGGTTGAAGGTAGGGTTGCATATGAGGGTAAGCCTAACGATATCCTAAACAACGAAGAAATTATCAGAATTTACTTAGGCGCGGTTAAGAAAAAACAGTAATAAAGATCCTATAGCTACTCCGCTACCTAATATTTTAATATAATAAGATTTAAGAAGAGTGTTATGAAAAATAGATTTGGAGATGAAGTTGAAGTTCGGTTTAAGAATGTGCGATTGGTTTGGCAGCGTAGAGAACATGGTGCGGCTAGGTGTGTTAGCTGAAAGAAATGGTTTTGACTCAGTCTGGGTAAGCCACGACATCTTTATGAGAAGCTCCATGGTCACTCTAACAATAATAGGTGCGCAGACAAAGAAGGTCTATCTAGGCAACACAATACTCAACCCTTACACAACCAACCCAGCTGAAATAGCAATGTATCTTTCTGCACTCGATGAATACACAAAAGGCAGAGCACTATGTGGACTAAGTGCAGGAGCCTTAGAATATCTTAAGTGGCTCGGAATAGAGCATGAGAGACCTTTAACTAGAGTCAAGGAGACCGTAGAAGTGCTACGAAGACTTTGGGCTGGAGAAAACGCCGCATATAACGGTAAGGAGATCAGGTGGGGGGCAGAATGCTACATGCGCTTTAACCAATACAGGAAACGGATACCGATCTACATCGGCGGGCAAGGGGAAAAGCTGCTAGCCTATAGCGGCGCATACGGTGACGGTGTCCTACCGATATTATATCCTCCTGAATTCATAGACATCGCAATGGAGCGTATGAAGGCTGGTGCGAGGGAAGTTGGGAGAGACTTCTCCGAAGTTGATGTGGCAGGATGTGTATGGTTGTCCATATCAAAGAAGGGTGAGGTGGCTGAAGAACCTCTTCGCAAGCTGGTCGCATACTTTGGACCCATGCTCGGTGAACTAGGTCTCTCAACGATAGGTCTAAGCCACAAGGACTTTGAGCCTATTCAAGAAGTTTGGCGTAAAGAAGGCTTGGACGCTGCGGCCAAACTAGTATCTGATAAAATGCTTAACCTAGCCATAAGAGGCACACCAGACGACTGCATAGCAAAGATCGAAATGCTTCAGAAGAAGGGGCTACAGCATATATCGATAGGTGCACCACTAGGACCAGATCCAGAAGAATCAGTCAAACTTCTAGGTAAATATGTGATCCCATACTTTAGAGAAATGGAGAAGTAGGTGCTTTGGAGAGGGGAAGAATAGTAGCTGACGCAAAGAAGTGCACAGGATGTAGGCTCTGCGAACTGGCGTGTAGCTCAGCGCACGAGCGGGTCTTTGACCCATCCATATCGAGAATAAAGGTAGTTAAAGTTGAACCCATAGGCTTAGACTACCCTTCAGTCTGCAGATTCTGCGGCAAGGCTGCTTGCATCGAAGCATGCCCAGTCGGAGCTCTTTATCGCACACAGGGTTCTGATGTCGTTCATCTAAAGTCAGAGATCTGCATAATATGTGGGGCCTGTGTGGAGGCCTGTCCCTTCGGCGCTATTGTGCTTCATCCTAGAAGTAGGCTACCCATCGTATGTGATCTATGCTTAGGTAACCCTGCTTGTGTAGCTAGGTGCCCTACTGAAGCTATAAAATACATAACTCTAACAGAGGCGGCGAAAGCTAAATCCACTCAATCAGCAGAAGCTTCTTCACGCTCTATCTTGAGAAGCTGGGGGGTTAAGAAGTAGGTGGTTAATTTGAAGGCATACGCAGGTAAGAGGTTGAAGGTAGATCTATCAAGAGGCGACTATTATGTAGAGGATTTAAGTGAAGATCAGCTCAAGATGTTCCTAGGTGGTCGAGGACTCAACTCAGCCACACTCTTCGACGAGGTTAACCCTAATATAAGCCCGCTGAGCCCAGAAAACACGCTGATTATAGGTGTGGGGCCTTTAACAGGAACAATATGCTCAGGGTCAAACAGATTCACAATAACCGCGAAGTCTCCCCATACAGGCATACTTGGAGACGCGAACGCAGGCGGCTTCTTTGGACCAGAGATCAAATACGCTGGATTAGACCAGATTATGATAAAAGGTCGAGCATCTAAACCGGTCTACCTAAAGATCTTCGACGACTCTGTAGAGATTAAAGATGCTACACACATCTGGGGTAAGGGTGTCTGGGAAACTGATCTGCTGCTGAAGGAGGAGGTTGGTGATAGCGACGCTAAAGTTGCCTGCATCGGTCCAGCCGCTGAAAACGGTGTGACATACGCTGGTGTGGTCACAAGTCTGGTCAGAATAGCTGCAAGAACAGGCATGGGGACTGTAATGGCCTCTAAAAACCTGAAGGCTATAGTAGCTAGGGGTACGAAGCCTGTTGAAGTCGAAGACTATGAGTTGTTTGATAAGATCGTTAAAGAGGTTGAGGAGCAAGTATACTCTTCACCAGACTACCTAGGCAGATCCACAATGGGCTCCACTAGGCTTGTAAACCCTCTAAACCAACTGGGCTTCTTAGTCTCATACCACTTTCAGACAGGTGTATTCGAGGGTGCGGATAAGATAAGTGGAGAAACATTACGTGATCACTACAACGTTAAAGTTAAGGCCTGCGGCTCCTGCCCGCTTCCCTGCAGCAGATTTCACGTCATTAAAGGTGGGAAATTCGCAGGGTTAGCCAGCGAAGGACCTGAATACGAAACCCTAGGCTCCATAGGTTCAAGATGCGGCGTAGACGACATAGAAGCCATATTGAAGGCAAACGATAAACTGAACAGATACGGGATGGACTCCATCACAACAGGCGAGGTGATAGCGTTGGCTATGGAGTGCTATGAAAAGGGGATTCTCACAAAAGAGCAGACAGACGGTTTAGATCTGAAGTGGGGTAATGCTGAAGCTGTACTCACTCTAATCGATATGATCGCATATAAGAAGGGAATAGGCGAGAAGATGGCCTACGGTGCGAAGAAGTTCGGCGAATATGTAGGCAAAGGGGCAGAGAAGCTCGCAGCCCAAGTAAAAGGGCTTGAGATCATCGCCGGAGAGCCACGCGGCATGAAAGCCTTCGCGCTAACCTACGCGGTTTCAAGCAGAGGAGCTGACCACTTGAGGGCTGAACCCATGTTCGAATTTTCAAATAATGCTGAACTAGCGGTAAAAAGATTTGGGGCAAAAGAAGCAGCCTTTAGGTTGGAGTATAAGGCTAAGGGGAAGGTAGTCAAGTACTATGAGGAATGCGCAGCTCTAGCTGACTCACTAACCATGTGTAAGAACATATCAGCTATGCTTGACGGTGCACCACGATATTATGAGTTGGAAGAAGCTGCTGCAAGGCTTCTTAAGGCTGCAGTAGGCTGGGATATGAAACCTAAGGAGGTTCTGCAAATAGGTGAGAGAATCATAAACATAGAGCGCGCTTTTGTCGTAAGGGAAGGAATAACAAGGAAAGACGACACCCTACCTGACAGATTCCTCAAAGAACCTCTACCAGCAGAATGCGGACCATCGGCTGGTTCAGTGGTGGAGCTTGAGCCTATGCTCGATGAGTACTATGAAGCCAGAGGATGGAATAAATCTACAGGAAGACCTAAACGCAGCACCCTAGAGCGACTTGGATTAAAGTATGTTGCAGACAATCTAGCTTCTTAC
>CALJAQ010000155.1 GCA_938029515.1 uncultured Nitrososphaerales archaeon | reverse complement strand
CCTATAGACCGTCTAGCAGCTTTAGAACCTGATTTAATGTAGGCCGCTGAATCCGCTATATACGTAGCGTGGTCTGCTATCCTCTCCAGATACCTTAGGATGAGTGTTGCAGCTATTATGCATCTTATGTCTTTATCTTGTTTTTCAGCAGCGGTTTTAACGTATTGCAGGTAGATGTCATCGACTACGCTATCCATCTCCTTAAGTTTCTTCGACATATTCACGTCGCGCTCTATGAACGCCTTTATGCTAAGTTGAATCATCTCTTTAGTGCGCTTACCAGCCTCCTCTATAGGCTTGGTTTCACATTTAGAGAGGTCCCCAAATACGCTTCTAACCTGCATAATATCGTAAGCATACCTACCGAACCTTGTGAAGCCGTATGCTATTTCGAGGCAAGATTTTATGAAACGCAGATCAGAGGCTACAGGTTGATACCTAGCTAAGAGTTCTGTCGCTAATTCACTAACCTCCTCCTCAAGCATCCTAAGCCTTTCAGAAGCTGAATACACATCATCTACAAGGTTCTTACCCTGTGTGTAGGCTTCGATGGCGGTTGCTACTGTCTTCTCAGAGAAGGTGCCCATATCGATCAACATATTCTTCAGCCGCTCTAACCCTATGTCAAGCAGTCTAACCAAGTTCAAGCACTATCCGAACTTGCCAGTTATATACTTCTCAGTCAGCTCATCACGTGGGTTCTCAAAGATCTGAGAAGTCTCCCCGTATTCAATCAACCTACCGAGGTATAGGAATGCTGTGTAATCGGCTACACGCGCAGCCTGCTGCATATTGTGAGTAACTATCACAACAGTATACTCCTCCTTCAAACTAACCATCAGCTGCTCTATCTTAGCCGTAGCTATTGGATCTAAAGCTGAGCAAGGCTCATCCATCAGTATAACCTCAGGTTTAACAGCCAACGCACGCGCTATGCACAGCCTCTGCTGCTGCCCACCTGAGAGGGCTGCACCAGACTTGTTAAGATCGTCCTTAACCTCATCCCAAAGCCAAGCAGCCTCAAGGCTCTCCCTAACAATCTTATCAAGCGTCTGCCTACTCCTAATACCAGCGAGCTTAAGACCGGCCGCCACATTATCGTAGATGGACATCGTAGGAAACGGGTTTGGCTTCTGAAAGACCATGCCCACCCTCCTTCTAACAATAACCGGGTCAACGCCTGGAGCGTAGATGTCTTCGCCATCAAGGTAGACTCTGCCAGAAACCTTAGCCTTAGGTACTAACTCGTGCATCCTATTAAAGCATCTAATGAGCGTCGACTTCCCGCAGCCAGACGGCCCTATTATAGCGGTTATGGTATTCGGTTTAATCTTGATGTTTATATCTTTAAGGACATGGTTACTCCCAAACCAAGCATTTAACCCCACTGCATCGATCTTATATGTAGGGTGAGGAGCTGAAGTTGGCTTCTCCTCCTTCTCCTCAACAATCAACCTCAGTGTCAAATCCCCACCCTGCCACTAAACTTTGCCCTAGTTAAAACCTTCACAGCCACATTCAAGGCTAACACAATAGTCACCAAAACTAATGCAGCACCCCAGCCCTGCTGATGCGCGTAATCGTATGGAAGTAGCGCCAACCTCCATATTCGCAGCGGAATCGCATCAATAGGTTCAAATAGGCTTGAAAAGAACCATTGGCTACCGAGCACAGTCATTATAAGCGGAGCAGTCTCTCCAGCGATTCTCGCCACCCCAAGCATCACCCCTGTAATTACCCCGCTTTTCGCTGCTGTAAGCACCACGCTTAAAGTCACCCTCCATCTTCTCAGACCGAGTGAAAGCGCCGCTTCACGTATAATATTGGGGACAAGCCTTACCGATTCCTCTGTTGTCTTCACCACGATCGGGAGCATTATTATAGCGAGAGCTACTGCACCGGCAATAGGTGAAAACCTGCCCACAGCGAGCACAACCAAAACGTATACAAATATTCCTATTACAATCGAGGGCATCTGCATCAGAACGTCGCTAAAGAAGCGAATCACTCTACCGAAAGTGTTATCGCCAAACTCAGCCAGATAAACTCCAGCCAAGACGCCTAAGGGCACACCTATAAGAGATGAGAGGCCTATGAGAATAAATGTCCCTTGGATAGCGTTAGCGACACCTCCGCCAGCCTGCCCTATGACCCCTGGAGGCGATGTCAGAAACTCTATTGAAATCGCTGGTAGACCGCGCGCCACGACCTCGATCAATATGCTTGCAAGCGGGACGATAGCGAGTATTACACATAAAACGGTTAGGGCGAGTATGAAGCGGTCTTTGAGCCTTCTTATTTTATAGTTTGCTCTACTCCACAACCCCCTTCGCCCTCACGCGGTATATGAGTATTTGAGCAGCCACGTTTATGATAAGGGCTGAGAGCAGTAGTATGAACCCTACTCCTATAAGGGCTGACGGGTGAAGAGAAACCGGATCTGCCTCATTAAACTCGTTAGCAATAAGAGAAGCCATAGTTTGCCCCGCCTTCAGAAGCGAGGTAGGCAGAGCGAAGGGCCCGATGGCGTTGCCTATAACCATCGTCACAGCCATCGTCTCCCCAAAAGCCCTACCTAACCCTAAGATTATTGCACCTACTATGCCGGCGCGAGCGTAGCTTAACACACCTATCCTTATAGCCTCCCATCTTGTTGCGCCTAAGCTGTAGGCTGCGTCTCTTTGACTCACTGGCACCGATAGAAGCACCTCTCTGCATACAGCTGAAACAGTTGGAATTATCATGATAGATAAGATAAGCCCTCCACTAAGTATGCTCAACCCATAAGGTGTGCCGCTGAATATAGGTATGAATCCTAAATAGGTTGATAGCGGAGTCTCTATTAGATCCCTAACCCAGAACCTAAATACAAACACACCCCACAGCCCATAGATGACGCTTGGCACAGCCGCCAACAGCTCAATAATGTAGGATAAAGGCGCTCTGATGCTAGCAGGCGCTATCTCAACCAAAAAGATGGCTACGCCCAAACTTATCGGCACACCGACAATAAGCGCTATAGCCGATGTTGCTATTGTGCCTAAAAGGTATGGGAGGGCACCATAAATATCTGCTACTGGATTCCAATCTAAGCTTGTTAAGAAGCTTAATCCAAAGCGGTCAAAGATAGGTGCAGCCCCATCATAGATCTTTATGACCAATAGAGCCATTATGATAAGTACGCTAGATGCTGCTGCAACAATTATGGCTAAAAAGAGGTGGTCGCCGTTAAAGCTTCTTTTTAGGTGATGAAGGTGGGGTGTGGCGAGATTGTTCCTCTTCTGGTTTGCTGACGGCTGCGTTCCATTAGACTCCATGACCTTTTACAGCTACCTTGTTGGCGCTATATATTGTGCTGGCAAGTAAAACATATATCATCTATTGACCAATATGTATTCAGAGAAAGATATATGGATGAAAAAAGAGCTGTGGGTGAAACTGCAGATTATTGGACAAGAAGAATTCAATTTTCAGGCAAATCATCCTACATCATATCTCTCCCAAAACGTTGGGTAGAGGAGATGAAGCTTCGAGCTGGAAGTGAACTGAGCATCATAAGATACGGTCATAAAGCGCTTATTATTACGCAAAGAGATGAGGTGCCAAAGCAGTCTAAGTATAAAGCGGTTGTTGAAACATCAAATAAAGATCACCCTCAATCACTTATCAGAAGAATAATATCAGCCTATCTACTCGGATATAGCATAATAGAAGTAAGGGCAAAGGAAGTAGGATTTGATCTGCGGCGTAAAGAGGCTGTTAAAGAAACTGTGCGCAAGAGCCTCATCGGGGTTGAAGTAGTCGATGAATCATCCAACCACATAACCTTGCAAGTCTTCCTAGGCGTACCTGAGTTAAATGTCGAAAATGCTTTGAGAAGGATGTTCCTTATAGCAGCCTCTATGCATAAAGACGCACTTAACGCTCTAACCAAACTAGATTATGAAGCGGCAGACGATGTTATCAGAGTCGATGATGAAGTAGATAGATTCAGCCTATATACAATACGCCAACTCAAACTAGCGGTCTCAGACAGCAGATTTCTTGAAAAGATTGGGTTGGAGGCGCCGAAGGATTGCCTAGGCTACCGCGTTATAGTGAAGAGCGTGGAGAGAATCGCAGATCACGCCGTGAGAATCGCGCAGAATGTTCTACAGCTCCAGCATGAATTTAAGCCTGAAATACTCAACCAACTAAATAAGCTAGGTGACCTAGCTGTAAGCTTTGTTGAAAAGTCTAGCCAAGCTCTATTTAAGCGGGATTATGATGCCGCTGAGAAGCTAATACTTGAGGCAGAGGTGGTAGATGACGTAGTTAAAGAGCTTTTGAAGGTTATCGACGCTGAAAGCTCTAAAGAGCAGACCTACATCGCTAGACTAATCGTAGAAGACATTAAACGCGCCGCAGAGTATGCAACAGACATAGCCGAGATCGTGCTGAATTTAACCGCTGATAAGATTCTTTTCCACAGCCACTCAAAATAGGTGTTTTATGCTGGAGAAAGCTGACAGAGACCCTGATGCTGAGCTAAGAAGATTAGAGGGGAAGAAACTAGGTAAGCTCACTCTAACCATACCTACGATACTTAGACCAAAAGGACGTGAAAAGGAGTGTAGATACTTTCAACTCAAGGGGATAAAAGACGGTAAGATTTCTAGGAATTCGATGATCGATGGCTTCTACAGTGCTGGTAGACCTTCAATAAATCTATCATCCTACTTTGATATAGACTACTGCTACCTTCTCTTTTTTGACGATAGCGACGTCGTCGATCTTGCGGCTGAGCGCATTGATCAAGATCTTTTTAAGCTGCTTTCTAACTTAGTGGATAAGGGTGGTAAGATAATAGTGTCTCTTACTTCACCATATAAGCTTCCACTCTTAGAGGAGACATTTAGGCAGCTCGATATAGGTATGCATCCGCAGGAAACATACTTAGGTAGGCTGCTTAAGGCTTGCGGATGCGGCTCTGCCTTCAAACTTTGGTTGATAAGAGAAGGAGGAGCGGAAGGGTCTGTTGCGCTACAAGGTGAAAAAGCGCTGTAGGGTTAATGTTTCCTCTATTTAACCATCTATTTTTTCTATATATAGGTTGTCGAAAGGTGGCCTGTCAAGATAAGGTGAATGGGAAATAGGCAAAATCACTAATACAAACTTGAGATAAAATTTAGTCCAATTTTTCTAATCTTGAACATATTATCTTGACAAGCCCTTAAGAAAGTTGTTATAGAAGCGTAAGCTTGGCTTTGAGTAGGCCGAAATCATCTTTCTATGCAGTTTCTAATACCGAAGATGTGATGCCCAAATCTTAATCCAAGCATCTCTAGGGCATCTCTGTACCACAGCCCTTTAGCCCCAAGAATTAGGGGCTTGTAGAATTGAAGAATATCTTTAAGGAGCTCTACAGCACGCTGCTCCTTGTGGAGGATGCTCTGCGGGCTAAGGCATCTTCGTATCTGTATCTATCGCACCCATATGAAGAGCTGCTCCTAGCCTAGCTTCTTATCCACATCTACATATATCCTATGCTTCCTCTCATGCTTCTGTCATACTTCCTCAAGGCCATAAAGGCGTGTGAACAGCGGCGTAAGACAGCATACAAATGAGCCTTGAAACGCCTATACGATAGGTCTGCAAAGCATAGTATGCAGCAAGAATCTTTGCCCCAAGAGGCGTCTTACTCGTCTGAAAGGCCTATTCACCATATCAACTATCATCTGAAGGGCAGCACACACCAAAGCCACTCTACAACAACCTTAAACAAGTCGAACAAACTTAAACAAGTCGAACAAATCATAGACTAAACACTAACCTTATTCTAATATCATCCAATCCTTTAACTTTTAAGAGACTTAAATACTGATAGAAAAAGATAAGAATGCTACACACGGGGTTAACTAGCGTATGGAGAAGAAGGAGATCTACCGTTCAAGGATAAATATATTGGTTAAGCTGATCGGGCTAATCTTCCTAGCCTTGGGTTTGTTAACAGCCTACTTGACAGCAACTACGCTCCTTCAACCTCCAGTAGCAGCCACATTCTACCTCATTTCAACCTTACTGGCAGCCGCAGGTTTAATCACATTAGTGTCAAAAATAGATTAACTCTCTGCGTGTAGTCTCCAACGCTTCAGCCTCTACGGCTTCATTACACCATATGTTGTGTCAACGCAGTCTTCTACATACACTACATAACCCCTTTACATACGCCCTGGCACCCAATAAGCTGCTTGTATAGCTATGCAAACATTTAAGACGCATGCTTTATGAGCATATCTTTGTGGTTAAAGCTGGGGTTATTAGAAATAATTCAGCCATGGGGTCAATCAAACATTTCTTTTAAAATTAGCTATAAGAGCCCGATGGTAAAGCTTCTGCTTGGTTTATCTGTTCAGCAGATGGGTTGACTGCTAACCAGAGAAGCTGCATGGTAAATATGCCTAACATGGGTTCAGGGCAATCCATAATTATAGTTTGTGCAACAACTTTCTGTCAAGAACTACGATATGTGCGAAGCCAAGATTGACCTTCTTGGTGAACCGCCGTTTGACGTCGCCGACAACGCCTCTAAAAAGACGTAGCCCACAGACCGTTTAGTTAGCGCCCACTAAATATAACGTTTATGTCAATATTCTTTGGTGGGTCTGCGCAGCCAGCTCTTAAGCTAAGAGCTGCAAACTTTCAGACTGTGGTCAAAGAAGGCTAGAAGTCTGTCATTACGCGGAACTGGTCTACTTCTTCTACACCCATTCTTTGAAGGAAAGCTCTTGCAGCTCCTGCTACATCCTTGGATGCGGTGATCGCTCTACCGACTACAAGGATATCGGCGCCAGCCTTCAACGCTGCTTCTACACTGTTGAGCCTTATTCCGCCTGCAACCGCTATCAGCACTTTGCCGCAGACCTCTCTTATCTCTCTGATGCTGCCCCAAGCGTAGGCTTCTTCTTCGATGTCTATTGCCCTGTGGATTTCGACGATATCTGGCTTCGTCTTCAGCTTCTTAAGAACATCCACAGGATTTGATACGTTTAAGGTGTCTATTAATGATAGGGCACCAATCTTCTTGCATTCATCTATAAACCGTTCTATCGTTTTTATTGGCGCAAGAGCTGAGCATCCAATAACGTCTGCTGTAGCGTCTCCAGCCATCCTCGCCTCAATATTACCTACGTCTAGTGTCTTCATGTCAGCTATCACAACAGACTCTGGTCTAAGCTGATGGATCTTTTGAATAACTTCAACACCATATCTTTTGATGAGCGGTGTCCCAGCCTCTAACACTATCGCATCACTTCTAGGTAGCGCTTTGATTATAGCTTCAACACGCCTCCAATCAGGGATATCTAAAGCGACTTCTAGGTAAGGAGGCTTCTTAAGGTTATTTATTCTGAAGCCAACCATGCCGTGTACTGCTTTATCCTTCTCCTCTAAAACCTTATCTACGTTTGGGAAGCCAGTTAGAGCCCTCTGCAGCGCGAGCTTAGTTGCAGCGTAATTATACCTGTAAATCCTTTGATAGTCCCTCCCCCGAGGGTGAATAAAGACTGAGACTATAACCACATAATCCTCAGCCTGCTCCTTAGGTATGAGGCCCTCTTCAACCGCATCAGCAACCGCTTTAGCAACCGCGCTCTGCGCAGGGCCGAAGACTTTTTCGGCGTCTTCAAGGTCTCTTATAGTGACCTTAGGCACTATGATGGTTGATGGTTTAGTGGGTAGGTTGGGTCTGATCACCGCGAGTATGGGGGTGTGGCCGAGCCTTGGTTGGGCTAGAGCGTTTGCGAACGCCGCACCTGCAGGCCCAATCTTTTCACCTATGATGAGGTCTATGTGCGCTACCTCTGGCTCTTCACCTATAAGCGCTTCTCCTACCAGAAGCTCAGTCATAATGGTCTATCCTATACTCATAGTTCATGGATTTGACAAACTCCACCACTTCATTTCTCTCGTTCCATATCCTTATGTGGATGAAGCCGTTTCGCTCATCTAAGCCCATTACCTCCCTGCAGAATGTTGGGAAGTCAGGGGGCAGGTTGAGGTTGCTTCTAAGAATGAAGTCAAGGTACTCTTTGAGGAAGATTATCCTCCCCTCCCTACCTTTCTCCTTTAACTTCACCTTAAGCTTCTTGTGAAAGACGCTCTCCTCAGCCTCCTCTTCACTCATATGCTTCTAGCTGCGTAAATCGGCTATTAAACTTTAGGCTTCGGGAATAAAAGTGATCTTACAAAATAACCACCTTAATTACTTGAAGAGAATTATACTGTGAAACTAATATTATCTTACAAGACACTTGCCGCATAGAAGAACTCATTACAATATTCTTT
The DNA here is from genome assembly GCA_938029515.1 of uncultured Nitrososphaerales archaeon. Lineage (GTDB taxonomy): Archaea > Thermoproteota > Nitrososphaeria > Nitrososphaerales > JAAOZN01 > JAAOZN01. The sequence continues at coordinate 1,220 of CALJAQ010000155.1, read as the reverse complement.
GTGCTGATCTTACTTTAACGGTATCAGCCTAGACTACCAGATAACTTATATGCAACTGGTTTATGTTTGCTGTTATGGTATCAATCTCTAAAGACGACAAAATATCTGACATGTTCAAGGAAATACAGTCTCAGCTGCAAAGCGACATGGAGGCAATTAAAGACGAGCTAGAGAAGGAGGGATACGATGTTCTGATAATATATCCGAAGAGCGTCACACTTTCGAAGAATCTGGGGCGCTTGGGCTTCTCCATCATAACATCAGAGGATAATGCAAAAGAGATCTCAAAGATTTTCAGAAGAGATTTAAAAGGTACATTGAGCGTAGAGTTTGGGCTTCACAAGAAGCTAGCGGTCTTTGCAGTTACAGTCAAGTATCCAACTATACACCGAGCCCTCCTCTACCCCATCTACTACCACACAGATATAGAGTGGCTCATCAAAGAGATTGGAAAGCAGGGGCTATTCACCTTCTTTAAAACAGAGACGCAGGTCATAGGCTGGCTGAGCATGGGAAGCCACCAACTCTACCTTTACAGTAGATACACTAAGCAGGAGAACGGCTCTAAACATCTTAGCATCAGCTCCTAACGTGTGGACCTTTGAGGCGAAGAAGTTTTTGACCAAGTGTTTTAACAAAGAGAGGCGTAAATATAGTAAGTGTAGCGAACAAACCGTTGCCTGTAAAAAGTGGTGCATCAAGGCTTCCAAGATGCTCAAAAATTATAGGTTCGGTTAATATGCGGAGGTTTAAAGCTAGGGCAGGCGCACTCCCGATAAGAGCATATAAATCGCCTTGAAACCAAACTGAGTAGTTATAAAGAGGCCACAGGATGGGCGTATAGCCTGCTGAAAGATCTAACACTAAATGTGAGAACATAGAGAGCAGCGCAACAAACCCCAGCCTCAGAAGCCGGGGTTTGAACTTGTAGAGTGTAAGCAGCAAAGGAGCTGCTAAAGAGAGAAGAAACGGTATTGAATGTGTGAAAGATCTGTGTACAAGAAACAAAGCATCCAGATCTGGCATTAATGCGAAGAGTGATAGCGGCAGAGCCTTCTTAAACCCAACACCAATAAGCATTAAAGCGACCAAGGGCACAGCAAAGTGGATTAGAGGCTCCAAACCTGACCTTACCCATCTTACACAATCTTATCAACATTATTATAAGTCAACCGATGATGTCAAGATAAGTGCCTCAGTGGGATGAAATTATATAAGCA
>CALJAQ010000154.1 GCA_938029515.1 uncultured Nitrososphaerales archaeon | reverse complement strand
CACAATAAGCGAAATTGCTGGCTGCTCTAATGGAATAGAGCCTCTGTTTGCGATCGTCTACACTAAGATGGTGCGGGAAACACTGGGTGAGAACCTCACGATAGTTAACCCATTATTTGAAAAAGTGGCTATAGAAGAGGGCTTCTACAGCGAGGAGCTTATGAAGAAGATAGCCTCTTCCACATCGATACAGCATATAGAGGAGATACCTGAGCACGTTAGAAGGATCTTCGTAACTGCGCACGACATATCTCCAGAATGGCACGTGAGGATGCAAGCAGCCTTCCAAAGGTATGTGGATAATGCTGTGTCAAAGACGATAAACTTCCCGTACGACGCGAGCATGAACGACATAGAGCAAGCTTATCTATTGGCATATAGATTAGGCTGCAAGGGTTTAACCGTCTACCGGGATAGAAGCCGAAGTGTGCAGGTGCTCACCACGAGGACGGAGAGGGATGAGCGGCAAGATGAGCGATTAGGCGCCGAACCTATCGACTACTATGTACGCTGCGAATCCTGTGGGTTGTAGAGGATTTCCTCTCAAAGCTCTGGGTTCAATATCAATGCGAGTAGTGCTGCTCTAAGATCTCTACCAAGCTTCGCTTGCAAGAAGTATTTGGCTTGTGGGAGGCGATCCACCTCAGGCCTTATTTCATCAACCCTAGGTAAGGGGTGTAGAACTATGAGATCTGATTTACCTTGCTCTAGTATGGAGGCGTCCACATAGTAAGACCCTTTAACCTTCTGATACTCTGTTGGATCTGGAAAGCGCTCCTTCTGTATTCTCGTAACGTAAAGCACATCTAGTTCAGATATCACTTCGCTTATACTAATGTGTTGAATCCATGAAGATTTATGTATATCTATAAGTGCATCTGATCTTAGTCTAAGCTCAGGTGGTGAGATAAGTCTTATCTTGGTATCATATTTTGATAAAGCGTAGAGTAAAGAGTAGATGGTTCGGCTATATCTTAGATCACCCATGATGCCAACTGTGAGCCCATCTATTCTACCTTTTTCTCTATAGATTGTGTAGAGGTCAAGCATAGCTTGAGTGGGGTGCTCCTCTGCACCTGAACCCGCGTTTATAACTGGCTTCTCTGAGATAGATGCAGCGTATCTCGCAGCACCTTCTCTAGGATGTCTTATCGCTAAGACATCAACATACCCTGAGACTACAATTACAGTATCTGTGAAGTTTTCTCCCTTCTCTATAGATGACGTTGAAGGGTCTGTTATACCGATACTTCCACCACCTATGGAATACATGGCTGATTCGAAGCTCAGTTTTGTTCTGCTGCTTGGCTCGTAAAAGATCAACCCTAGTAAACGACCATCAGCCAGTCGACGCCTTTCCCTAGACGGCATGTTTGAGATTTTTGTAGCTGTGTTGAATAAGGTTTCTAAGTCGCTTCTCGTGAAGTCTCTAATTGAGACCACATCCCTTCCAAATAATGGATTCGGCAATCTACCACACCCTATGTTCACCTTAAGGTTAATAAAGATGCAGAGTCCGATCCAGCCTTTTTCTACCAGCTTTAGGTTAGCGCTCAGCCCAGATTTTTCCACTACAGATATCTATATAGGGAGCCGCTTCGATGCCGCTGAATTTTAAGACTCAGCGTCACAGTCTAGAAACTAAGAGATCAAAAATCAACTATCCGTGAAACGATGGTCCTGAGGGCGGCAGTTTTAGTAATAAAAGCCTTAAGTCAAAAGGTTCTCGAAATTCACTTTCCTTGCTATATTTGGTAGAATGTTTTAGAAAAACGCTATATAGCAAAGAAGGCTGCTGCAACGTTAAATTGGTTTGTGATCTTAAAGGTTATTAAATATGATAATCTACAAGTATGGTCGGGTTGTCCGAGGAGCAGCTTATTGTGCGGCGTATAAAAGAGGGGACGGTAATAGACCACTGTGAGCCTGGTAGCGCTTTAAAGGTTTTAGCTGCGCTCGGCGTCAAAGAAGGATTCACTAACCTTGTGACCATCGCTATGAATGTACCGAGTAAGAAGCTCGGTAAAAAGGATATAATTAAGATAGCTGACCGCTTCCTTACTCAAACAGAGGCTAACAGAATAGCACTTATATCTCCCCGTGCAACAGTGAACCTGATAAAAGATTATAGGGTTATAAGCAAGAGTAAAGTGGAACTACCAGAAGCCTTCGTCAACATCTTCAGATGCCCAAACCCAACCTGCATATCCAATACAAACGAACCCATAACACCGGAAATCTTAGTAGCGAGAAAAGAATCCCCGAGGCTTATGTGCAGATACTGCTCAAGACACTTCGATGTAAACGAACTCGTCTTGACATAACGGTGCTCTCTGCCTTGGACGAAGCTAAAAAGCTGAAGCGTAAGGTGCTCATAACGCTGATAACACTACCTATACTCATAGGAGGACTAGTCTTAACAGGCGTATTCATAGGATTTTACGTAGCCAAGATATATAGGTCAACTTCCATCCTCTTCCCACTGCTATTCTCAGGAGTAGGGTTCGCAGCTTCTATCGTACTATCGTATCTAATAGCGGAACGAGTAACCACTACACCGTCGAAAGAAGAAAAATAAAACACTCATATTATGGGGATTGTATAAATCTCTTTAATACTTTAGAATATTTGGGTAGAAAGGAATGTATGATCAGCTTAATTTGAGCGAAATAAAAAGTAGGGGTGAAGCAGGAAGCCTGTTGTATTATGTTGGTTGACCTAGAATCAAGATAGCTATCACTATACCGTATATGGCTATCGCCTCACCTAATGCAGTGATAATGATAGCGGTAGTCCTTATCTCAGGTCTCTCTGCGCTCCCAGCGAGGCCAGCTGCACCTGCTTTACTTACCGCCCATCCTGCTCCGATTGCTGCCGCTGCGAAAGCGATAGCTGCTGAAAGGAACTTGAATATTAACGGTTCAGATGCTGCAGTCTGCGCTTCTGCGGCTGCTGCAAACGGTGTGAATGTAAAGCAGAGGAGGGGCAGAGAAGCATATAACCCTAATGTGAGGAGATTGAGCCTCAAGCTATTTGAGGGGGTGATAGAGTTAGTATATAACTTTTTTGCTAAGATGAGGTTCAGCCCACCACTTTTCTGAGTTCTTCGAGCGTCTTCTTCTTTACTGTTTCGACCTTTTCTTCGAGCTCGTTTTGAAGCTCTTGCCCCCTCTCTCTTACCCTGTTTCGCGCCTGCTCAAACCTTCTTCTAACCATTTCACTCATTTTAAACACCAAGCTTAGATTTCTTTGCCTCAAGCACCTTTTTAATCTTTTTAAGCCTCACGAAATCTTCCCTTTCACGTTCATCTAAAGTTGAGGTGATGCTTCGCACAGCCTCTTCATACTGCGGGATTATAATATATTCGAGTGCATTTAAGAGTCTTTGAGTTCTTTCGAGCTCGCTAGCCAACCTAAAGATAGAGTTTTCTATTTCAGCAGCCTTTAAAATCGCGGGTAAGACTTGGCGCATAGCGAAAGAAGCGGCATCTAAGGCTGAGCTGGTGTCCGCAAAACCGTAGCTGAGGCTGATAGATTTTTCGCTTATTTGTAGCGCTGGCACCGTCACATCAATTATTCTCTTTAAGGTTAGTGAGACTTCTATGCTTTTAGGTATTGTTGCGGCTACTGATTCTACTTTTAGCGGGCCTAATTTGAGGTAAGAGTCGAAGAGGGCTCTGTAGGCGTCTGATAGCGGCTCCCACAGGTCTTCACGAGCTTTTCCAGCCTGTTCTATCAGCTCATCTAGGCGTTTAAGGAGGACTTCACGCTTATCCTCCAAGATTTTGTAGACTGACTTTGCTACGCGTAGGCTTCTCTTTATGCGTATCAGCTCGATCTTTGTAGGTAGGAACTTTCTACCAAAGCTTACAGACAACCTTCTCTATGCTCCACTTTCGCTCCTCTTATAATACAGCTCCACATACTCAGATCTTATCTTCGTTAACTCTCCTTCTGGGAGTGTTGAGAGCACTTCCCAAGCTAGTTTGAGTGTCTCATCGATCGTTCGGTTTTCGTCGTATCCTTGTGAGAGGAACTTCTGTTCAAAGACATCTCCATATTGGAGATACTTGAGATCTATGCTTGTTAAGCTTCCTTTACCCACAATCTCAACAAGTGCGCGGAGCTCCTGAACCCTTGCGTAAGCATCGTAGAGCTGGTTGCTCACTTCCATATGGTCGTCTCTGGTCTTCCCTTTACCAACTCCATCCTTCATAAGCCTACTTAAACTCATCAACACGCCCACAGGAGGGTAGATCCCCTTTCTAAACAGGTCGCGTGAAAGCACTATCTGCCCCTCAGTAATATAGCCTGTGAGGTCGGCTATAGGATGAGTTATGTCGTCGCTTGGCATACTTAAGATCGGCATCTGAGTTATACTACCCTTCTTACCCTTTATCCTACCAGCCCTCTCATAGTTTGTTGCAAGATCGGTGTATAGGTATCCTGGATAACCCTTACGCCCAGGAACCTCCTCTCTGGCCGCGCTGATCTCTCTAAGGGCCTCAGCGTAGTTGGTCATATCAGTCAATATGACGAGCACATGCATACCTAAGTCGAATGCAAAGTATTCTGCTGTGGTTAACGCAACACGTGGAGTTATTATCCGCTCTATAGCTGGGTCATCGGCTAGATTTAGGAAGAGGCAGCTTCTCTTTATAGCCCTACTCTCCTCAAGCGATCTACGGAAGAAGCTGGCTTCATGGTGCTGAACACCTATAGCTGCGAATACAACCGCAAACTCTTCACCGTAAACCGTGGCTTGCCTAGCGATCTGAGCAGCTAAGATGCTATGTGGCATACCCGCTCCTGAGAATATGGGTAGCTTCTGCCCTCTTGTGAGTGAAAGCATACCGTCTATTACCGAGATTCCGGTTTGGATGAAGTCTGTAGGGTATTCACGCTGCTCAGGGTTTATAGGCGAACCGTTAACATCTCTGAAGTCTTCGCCAACCGGATCTGGAAGCCCATCTATCGGCCTTCCTAAGCCGTCGAAGACCCTGCCTAAGAGTTCGCTTGAAACAGGTATCTCCATCGTCTTGCCTAGGAAGCGGGCTTTGGTTCCTATAACAGAAAGCCCTCTTGTCCCCTCGAAGACTTGGATAACAGCTCTTCCACCACCTACTTCAAGCACTTTACCCAGCCGCTTTTCGCCAGAGGGGGTCTCGATTTCCACTAGCTCATCGTACGCAGCCCTCGTTACACCCTGCATAATAAGGAGAGGACCCTTAATCTCCTCAACCTTAGTGTATTCTACACCGCCAACACTCTTAGACAAATGTTTTCACCTCCAGGCCGCTCAGCTTCTGAAACTCGCTCAACATTTCCTCTCTTAATATGCCGATCTTTTCAACCTCTTCATTCGATACTTCGAACTTTGCCCTAAGCAGCTTCGGTATGATAGGCATAGCTCTAATGGTGTCAAGTCCGACACCACTTCTAAGAGCCTTTAACGCCTCTTGGTAGAACTCGACAAAGACCTTCAGCAGTAGATACTGCTTCTTTGGGCTGCAATACGAGTCAACTTCGTCGTATGCGCTTTGCTGTAGGTATCCTATCCTGATCATTCTGGCAACTTCAAGGACGAGCTTCTCTTCGTCTGGCAAGGCCTCCGGGCCCAGCAGTCTAACGATCTCCTTCAACGCATCCTCTCTTTGAAGTATTTCATATGCTTCTGCTCTAACCTTTGACCAGCCTTTATCAACCATGCTAGACCACCATTTTGATATAGAATCTATGTAACCTGAGTAGCTGGTCATCCAATTTATAGCCGGATAGTGTCTTGAATACGCCAGTCTGGTATCAAGAGCCCAGAAGGTTCTTATAAATCGGATGGTGTGTGTCGTAACAGGCTCCGTAAAGTCTGCGCCGGAGGGTGATACCGCACCTATAAGGGTCATGCTGCTAATGCGCTCAGGTCTTCCAAGCACCTTTACCCTACCGGCCCTCTCGTAAAACTCAGCCAACCTAGAAGCTAGGTACGAAGGGTAGCCCTCTTCAGCAGGCATCTCCTCAAGCCTACCGCTAATTTCTCTAAGGGCTTCCGCCCATCTACTAGTAGAGTCTGCCACGAGTACAACATCATACCCCATATCGCGATAGTATTCAGCCATCGTTGCACCTGTGTAGATAGATGCCTCCCTAGCAGCCACAGGCATATTGCTCACATTAGCTACGAGAATAGTGCGCTCCATCAAAGGTCTGCCTGAGGCTGGGTCTTTTAACTCTGGGAACTTGATAAGAACCTCTGTCATTTCATTCCCCCTTTCTCCACAACCTACATGGAAGACTACTCTTGCGTCAGCCCACGCCGCTACTTGGTGCAGTGTGACAGTTTTCCCTGTGCCGAAGCCACCTGGGATGGCTCCTGTGCCTCCTTTGGCGATGGGGA
>CALJAQ010000153.1 GCA_938029515.1 uncultured Nitrososphaerales archaeon | reverse complement strand
GCAGAGCATTCTACAACCACAGCCAGCAGAGTCATAAGCTCGTGAACGTGCCGCTCCTCTAGAGCTATTCGCATTCTGCTATAACCATCTGAGAAAGCATGAGTCTAGGAAGAAACCCAAGAGGTGAGCTATAACGGTATCGTTGCTAAGGAACCTCTTTTACTCTTATTACTTCTTTCTCCATAATCTCATTAGGGTATATTTCGACTTCACCGCCACCGCTCTTCTTTATTCTATGTAAGATGAATTCATAGTATTCAACTCCTATGAGGTTGAGTTCTTTGATTAGTTCTGGTGGCACATAAAACCTGTTATCTCTTTGTTTAATTTGGCACTCTAATTCCCTATTTACCTCCATCAGCAGTTTCCCTTCTGAATCAAAAATTCTACGTAGAGTACAGTAGAGTGTGTCGCCCCTTTGGACGTTATACTTAACAACAGTTCTCATAGGTATCTGGAAGTAGAGGTTAGGTGTGAAGTTCCTAGCCCTCTTTATTATACGTTCCGGCATCACTCTACCGCCTTTTAGAAACCGCTGTTATCTCAACTATAGGTTCCTTACATGCTGTGCAGCACCAAATTACAACATCAAACTCAGGGTTCTGCTCAGGTAGCACCAGCGCTTCACGATGCCCCTCATATACCTTCCTAAGCCTTCTACACTTCCTGCAGAAGAACACGTGTTCAAACTCATCTGTCAAACCAGACTAACCTCCCTTCGACTTTAAGATTACGACATCGTATTCGCTGCCGTTAAGCCTAGCCTTAAACCTTCTTTCGCCTGGGCCGAGCTCGAGAGGCAGCTGCTGTGATGTGAACTCGGGTTTTGATCTACCTCTTAGGAAATCTTCTGTCTGTGCAGGGAAAAGGGCGTAGGAGACTATCCACTCAGGCGTCGTTGGAAGCCCTTTACTAGCCATCTCCTCTCTAGTCTTCTTGTACATAGGTTCAAGTAGGTCTGCTGGTCTGCAAGTTATGACCTCATCCCTCCAGTTCGGTCCTAACACCATCTCCTTAACTTCATCCGATATTTCCGCAGGGGGGTTACCATACATACCTTTAACGTAATCCTTCGTCTCTTTTGTGACCCGCTTATATCTCCCAAAGACGACATTCAAAGTTGCTTGCACACCGATTATCTGCGAGGTAGGTGTAACTAGAGGAGGCCAGCCGAAATCCTTCTGAACCCTCGCAGTCTCCAGCAACACCTCATGATACTTATCCACCGCGCCGAACTGCTCAAGCTGTATGACAAAGTTAGAAAGCATGCCTCCAGGTATCTGGTGTACTGTAACTGATGGGTCAACTTTCATTGCCTGCTCTCTATGCAGATGCTTATACTTCTCCCAAACCTTCTGTAAATAGTCCCTACACTTAGCAAGCAGCTGTAGATCGTAACCTGGGTCGTAAGGTGTATCCATGAGCCCAGCCACTATAGATTCTGTAGGTGGATGACCAGTCCCACCTGCTAAGGGTGATATACAGCAGTCTATTATATCCACACCGGCTTCACACGCCTTTATATAAGCTAGGTCAGCCATGCCGCTTGTAGCATGTGAATGTAGGTCTATTGGAACCTTTATCCCCTCTTCTTTACACGCCTTGATGATGTCATAAGCCCTTTGAGGAGATATTATGCCAGCCATATCCTTTATACAGAGGGAGTCACAGCCCATCTTCACAAGCTCCTTAAACTGCTCTACATAATACTCAACCGTGTGAACTGGACTTATAGCGTAGCAAAGCGCTCCTTGAACATGTGCTCCAACCTTCTTAGCAGCTTCTATCGGCACCTTAAGGTTTCTTAGATCGTTGAGCGCATCAAATATCCTAAAGTAATCTACCCCATTCTTATGTGCAAGCTCAATAAATTTAATAACTATGTCGTCTGGAAAGTTTCTATATGCTACTATGTTCATGGCTCTCTCTAGCATCTGGAGAGGTGTGTTAGGCATATTCTGCTTGAAAAGTCGAAGCCTCTCCCACGGGTCTTCAGCCAAATATCTTAGACAGACGTCGAAGGTTGCACCTCCCCAAACCTCTACAGAAAAGAAACCCACTTCATCAACAGTCTTCGCTATGGGTAGCATATCTTCGGTCCTAAGTCTCGTTGCCAGTACTGATTGATGTCCATCTCTGAATACAAGTTCGGTTATCTGCACCATTTGCAACCAACACTCCTAGTCATTAAGATGTTTTACGCACTTCCTACACTAAAGTTTTCCTCTTTTAAATCTATCTAAGAAGAGTGGCACTATCGAATATGCTCCGAATACCCACTGTAAACACAGCTCAAGAGAAGAATAAATTCATAGCACGGTAAAGGTTTAAAAAGTGTGCCTAGAACCATTAACCCTAGACTGAAGAAAATTGGGGCATAGAAAGCGTAATGCACCGAGAAGAGGCTCCTTAGCATATAGGCCTAGAGCAAGAGCTAAACGCATAGTTCCAGCTCTTAAATCATTTGATACTTTTCCAGTTCAAAAACCCACTATTTTAGGGTTCGCAGGCTATAAAGTCGCTTGCATGCACGTTATAACAGTCGATGATAGAGAAAAGACGCCTAACTTCGGCAAACCCTTATTCAACGCAGCCACAATTGTAGCCACCCCGCCGATGACTGTTTACGGCTTCAGAGCATATAGAAAGGTAAACGGTGCATTACAAGCTTTCTGTGACGTCTATGCTAAAACCCAGCTTCAAGATATTGAACGTCGGTTAAGGATGAAGGTACCAAACCAAAACAAAGCGCTATCTAAGATTGAAAAGAATCTGGACAGCATCGTAAAGTTCACAGCATTACTCTACACAAGGCCACGAGACGCAGGTTTATCTCAGAAAAAACCCTTCCTCCTTGAGGTCGCAGTAGGAGGGAGCATAAAAGAATGCTTCGAATACCTCAAATCCACCTTAGGAAAACAGATCAAGGTAAGCGAAATATTCAAACCAGGTATGTATGTAGATGTAGCGGCAGTCACGAAAGGCAAAGGGTTTGAAGGCCCCGTTACTAGATTCGGCATTAAACGTAAGCAGCATAAATCCAGGAAAAGCGTAAGAGCTGTAGGTGCTCTAAACCCGTGGCATCCAGCATCAATCATGTATACAGTTCCTAGGGCTGGGCAACACGGCTTCCACAAAAGGATCGAATACAACAAAAGGATACTTTTAGTAGCGAACCCAACAGAAAACCCAATTACCCCTAAAGGCGGCTTCCATAAATTCGGTGTAGTGAACTGCGACTACCTGCTGCTAAGAGGATCTATACCAGGTTCGACTAGGAGGCTTATAAGAATGAGATACGCTGTTAGACCAAAGAGCTTCAAACCCCATCCACCTAAGATCCTGGAAGCTAGCATATCCGTTAGTAGGAGTTGAAGAAGACATTGGCTGAGCTAAATGTTTATGGTTTAGACGGTTCGGTTATAGGTAAACTAGAAGCTCCAAAGGTCTTTGAAGTACCTTTCAGACCGGATGTTATCAGAAGAGTGTTTTGGTCTCTATTTACACACCGCTTACAACCACAGGGTCGCGACCCTCTGGCTGGAGAAAGAACAACAGCTATCTCACGTGGAGTGGGATTGGGTATAGCTAGGTTGGCGCGTGTTAAAGGCGGGGGCCCTCGTGCCGGTCAAGCCGCAGGTGTTGCAAGTGTTGTGAAGGGTAGGCAAGCCCATCCGCCTAAGGCAGAGAAGATAATATGGAAGGATGTAAATAAGAAGGAGAGGTGGCTCGCCACAGCCTCAGCAGTAGCAGCCACATCCTTAAAAGATATAGTAGCTGCAAGAGGACACAAGGTAGATAAGATCCCGAGCTTACCTCTAATCGTAAGCGAAGAGGTAGAAACTATAAGGAGGTTGAGAGACCTAAAACCTGTGCTAACCAATCTAGGGCTTATGGACGATATTCTAAGGGCTCAAGACGGTGTTAAACGTAGATCAGGTAAGCCACGTATGCGTGGTAGAACGAAGCGTGTCCCAAAAGGTCCTTTATTTGTTGTATCGGCGAAGAAAGGTTTAGAGAAGGCTGTAGCGAATCTTCCCGGCGTAGACTGCGTGTTAGCAAAAGATCTTTCGATTCTGCAGCTTGCTCCAGGTGGTCAGGCAGGTAGGTTGGTTGTCTGGTCTAGGTTGGCACTACAATCCCTACCTAAAGGTGTTTCGAAGGTGGGTGAGCGGTTTGCAGCCTGAAGACGCGATGAAGGTCATCTTATACCCTTACGTTACTGAAAAGACATTCGATCTTAT
>CALJAQ010000152.1 GCA_938029515.1 uncultured Nitrososphaerales archaeon | reverse complement strand
CTGGTTTCTATCAGCCAGACGAAGGGAGGATCTTCTTTGACGGCAAAGACATAACCGCTCTACCACCACATCAAATCTACAAGCTTGGTCTGGTGAGAACATTCCAAATACCATCCCTATTCACAAGACTGACTGTGCTGGAGAACCTGCTTGTAGCCTCTAAAATAAACAGAGGTGAGAGCTTTTTAAAGGCACCCTTTACAGGATCTTGGCTTAAAGATGAAGAAGAGAATCTAGATAAAGCATTAAAGATTCTGCATCTTCTAAAGATAGATCACCTCTGGGACTCTAGGGCCTCAAAACTGAGCGGGGGTCAGATGAAACTACTTGAAATCGGAAGAAGCTTAATGAGCGATGCGAGAATGATCCTACTGGATGAACCCATATCCGGTGTAAACCCAACGTTAGCGCATGAAATCTTCACACACATACTTAATCTAAGAGATAAGCTTGGCCTTACATTCTTGATCATAGAACATAGGCTAGATCTAGCTTTACCATACGTGGATTACGTTTACGTGTTAGCATACGGTAAGCTTATAACCCAAGGAGAAAAGGAGAAGGTGATGCAGGACTCGCAGGTCATAAACGCCTACCTAGGCGGATAAGCATGCTGACTATCAAAAACCTTTCAGCAGGATACGGTAGGCTTCAAGTCCTCTACGACATCAGCTTGGATGTGCAGAGAAGGAGCGTATCTGTCATCGTTGGGCCGAATGGAAGCGGAAAAAGCACGCTACTAAAAACAATATTCGGCCTAACAACCATCTTCTCAGGAGAAATCAAGTATAATGGCTACGAATTAAAGGGGCTACCACCACATAAGATAGCTGAGAAAGGTGTAGCGTATCTCCCTCAAACCAACAACGTATTCAACACACTAAAAGTAAGAGAAAACCTTCTTATGGCAGGCTACAGATGCGGCGGTGAACTGAAGGATAGAGTGGAAGAAAGCCTCAACTTCTTCCCCTTATTAAGAAACTACCTAGATCGGAAAGCAGGAACATTAAGCGGTGGAGAGAAGCAGATGCTTGCGATGGCTATGGCTCTAATAAGAAGCCCTCAGATAATGCTTTTTGACGAGCCGACCGCAAACCTTTCACCAAAGTTATCTAAAGAAGTCCTAGACAAGATAATTGAGTTAAGGGAGAGTAAAGATATGACGATAATCTTAGTGGAGCAAAATGCGAAAAAGGCTCTTGAATTAGGTGAACAAGCATACCTACTAGTTAGTGGAAGAGTGGCCTTCAAAGGCCAAAGCCAAGACCTCCTAACACACCCACAGTTGAGCAAACTATACCTGGGTCTAAAATAAATGATGTAGAGTTGAAGGGGTTAGAAAGAGTTAAACATTACCTTGATGAAAAAGGTATAAACGCTGAAATTGTAGTTTTAGATTCCAGTACAAAGACATCGAAGCTAGCGGCAGAAGCGTTAGGGTGCACCATCGCGCAGATAGCCAAGTCAATAGTCTTTAAAGGCTCCAAGCCGATTATTGTAGTCATTTCAGGCGATAAAAAGGTTGATTTAAACACTCTATCAAACGTAGCAAAAGAAAGAGTCGAAATGGCTGACTCAAAGTATATCCAAGCAAACACCGGCTACGTGGTAGGCGGGGTCCCACCTTTCCCACACAACCCTGGGGTGAAGATCTATCTTGATGCATCGCTTTTCAGATGGGGTGAAGTCTGGGCTGCAGCCGGCGCACCAAACGCTTTGATGAAGATAAAGGTTAGAGACCTACAAAACACAATTTGTGCAGAAATTATAGATACATCTGAAAGATAAATAAATGCGCAGCAGCAAAGCTTAATAGTCGACAAACGTCAAGTAGAAATATAATCTGCTGCTAGTTTGGCCAGAGAAGCGATAAGGTAATATACTGTTTATACAATAGGTATAGGAGTCTTGAGCAAATGGAACTATCTGGATTATGAAAAGAGGCGTGAATTCCTATCCTATCTTAGGAAGGAGTCTATCGATCTACCTGACTATGAGGTTGTAGATGTACCTAAACCGAAGCTCTACAAGGAGTTCTTCCCTTGGGATAAGCCTCCCCTAACCGTCTTTGACGGCATACTCCTACCAATGAAGACACCGGAGAAGATCTGGATCACAGATACAACATTCAGAGACGGGCAGCAGGCACGTGAACCATACACCGTTAAGCAGATCGTTGACCTCTACACACTACTACACGAGCTAGGGGGGCCTAATGGAAAGATACTTCAATCAGAATTCTTCTTATATTCTAAGAAGGATAGAGAAGCGGTTGAGGCGTGTAAAAACCTAGGCTACAGCCACCCAATCATCGCTGGTTGGATGAGACCCACATATGAAGATCTAAACCTTGTCAAAGAAAGCGGCGTTGAGGAGTGCGGTATGGTAACACCAGTAAGTGACTACCACATATTCTATAAGTTCCAAGGGTTAGGAAGACAGAAGGTTATATCAAAGTATCTGGACGTTGTTGAAGAAGTCTTCAAGCTCGGCATAGTGCCTAGAGTGCATCTAGAAGACAGCACTAGAGCAGACGTCTTCGGCGTAGTAGTGCCGTTCGTAAAGAAGCTGATGAAGCTCTCGCGAAAATACGGGCTACCAGCTAAGGTGAGGGTGTGTGATACGCTGGGTATAGGTCTACCTTGGGACTCAGCTGCACTCCCAAGGAGCGTGCCAAAGCTTATCTGGGTGCTCAACAATCTATGTGACGTTCCTTCTGACTGGCTAGAGTTTCACGGTCATAACGACTTCCATATGGGTGTCGCCAACTCTGTATCAGCTTGGCTCTACGGCGCAGCGCTAGTAAACTGCACACTACTTGGTATAGGTGAGCGGGCTGGAAATGTACCTCTAGAGGCGATGGTCTTCTTGTATGCAACGATAAAAGGCGACTTGGACGGCATGGATACTAAGACCATAACCAAGATCGCTCAATACTATGAAGAAGATGTAGGTTACAGCATCCCTCCATATTACCCGATAGTAGGTGAAAACTTCAACATAACTTGGGCTGGGATACACGCAGACGGTCTGCTAAAGAATATAGAAATGTATCTACCATTTGACACAGAGAAGCTTCTAAATCGACCAGCTGGTGTAGCGGTCTCAGAATACTCTGGGCTTGCAGGCGTTGTATTCTGGATAAACCACTACTTTAGACTTACAGGTGAAAACAAGGTGACGAAGGCTACGCCTGGTGTAGCTGCAATCCACAAAGAGATTCAGGCAAAGTATGATGAGGGTAGACTTACGAGGATAGGAAATGAAGAGATGCTTACGCTGGTTAAGAAGCATATGCCTTGGATTATTGAAAAGTTCAACAACAAGATTAAGCTTAACCAGAAACTCAAAGTAGCTTAAGAGGAGATAAAGAGCGTTTCTATCCAAGCACCTAACATAAGCAAGACTACTATAATAACTAAGGTGTAAGCAAGGTTACGCAGCTCATAGCGAAGAGTTTTGGATTTAATCGCCCAGATCAGATATAGGTTCTGCGTAGTGGAGGTTGCGTAGGCTACAAACTCAAGCCAGAAGAAGGGGAAGACAGATGTTGCCAAAAGAAGCATTAAACCTGGTACACCATTCACCACACCAGTAGCTGCGAAGACTAACCCTGTGTTGTAAAGAACGTAGGATGCTAGAATTAGACCTAAGCCCGGTATCAGCATAAGTAGGGCTACTCTTACGTTGTTGCTGAATATGTCTATAGTATTTGGCGAAGAGGGAATGCTCTTCTTCACATCCTCTAGCATCTTATCTGCTTCCTCTTTGCCCATGGTCGACGCTGAGCCAGATGCAGCGAACCCTATCAGAGTAAAAAGCACAAGGAGAAAGATGCGTCTTCGAGTCAAAGTTAACGCAGCATGATTACCCAATTTAATAGTAGATAAAGTTAACCCTATTCATCCAAAAGCTCCATTAGAAGTTTGCCGTTATCGAGCATCGCAAGGTCGTTGTTCAAGTAGATGTACGCCCTCTCTGCCCCCATTTTCTTAACCCGCTCAGCGATCTCCTCCAGCTCAGATCTACTATACACATAAGCGTACCACTCCTCTCTACCGTGGAGTCTAAGGTAGAGCACTCCTCTTAAACAGACCATTTCTCTTGGCAGAGAAGGAGCATCTACTGAGCAGAACAAAACACCAATTTCCTCCAAAACCCCTTTGACACTCCACCACGACGGCTCCCTAAATTCCAGAACAGCAGCTGATCCTAATTGAAGTGTATTAAAGAAAGCATTAAGGCGCTTAAAGTTCTTTTCTGTCGGTGTAAAGCTTTGAGGCATCTGAAAGAGCCAGAAGGCAACCCTATCTTCAATAGGCTTAAACAGACCTTTAAAAGTATGCCAGAGCTTCACAGCTTTCTCTGAGAGTCTAGCGTAGTGTGTTATGAAGCGGTGTACCTTCACAGAGAAGTCGAATCCTGGGGGCGCTTTGCTCCATGCTTTAATCCAGCTTGAGGAAGGAAATCGGTAGAAGCTAGCATTAATCTCAACGGTGTTGAAGCCTTGCTTAATATACCACTCGAAGGGTGTTGGTACACCTAAGTTCCAAAAGTAGCTGTATCCAGATGTGCCTACCTTAACGCTTCGCATCCTATACTCTGTAAAATTTATAGGGCTTTAACCTTTTAGTCGAAAGGCTAAAAAACCACTTTTGATAAGTGTTGAACGATGCGCCATGTCTGAGTATAAGACTATCAAGTATGAGCAGCGTGGCGGCGTTGCTATAATAACTTTGAATAGACCTGAGGTGAATAACGCGGTTAACTCCCAGATGGTCTCGGAGCTTTGGGATGCTATGCATAAGGCTGGTGAAGACGAGAGTGTAAGAGCTATACTCTTCACAGCCGCTGGTAGAAACTTTAACGCAGGGGGCGACTTACAGGAGTTCAAGGATGCAACCCCAGAGTTTATGCTCAAGTTTAACGGCAAAATGATAGAGCTCTACAAATATATGATGAGGCTGAGGAAGCCGATTATCGCGGCAGTAAACGGCTTCTGCGTAATGGATATGCTGAATGGCTTCGACCTCATCGTCGCCGCTGAAGACGCCAGATTCGCCAACCCAGAGGTAGGCGTAGGAATCTCACCTGGGGCAGGAATCTCCCAACTTCTAGTCAGATGGGTTGGTAGATTAAAGGCTAAGCAGCTCCTATTCTTCCCAGACCCAATATCAGCTTGGGAGGCTCAGAAACTAGGCTTAGTAAACTGGGTCGTCCCAGCTGATAAACTCTTTGACGAAGCGTTCAGAATCGCTAATCAACTGGCTAATGGGCCGACAAAGGCTATCGGAGCCATCAAAATGACGATTAATGTTGGCGGAGAGATGCAGATAGACGATGGGCTGCTTTATCAACAACTAGAGCAGCTACCCCTCTTCACAACAGAGGATCAAAAAGAGGCTATGCGAGCCTTCTTAGAAAAGAGAAAGCCTGTCTTCAAGGG
>CALJAQ010000151.1 GCA_938029515.1 uncultured Nitrososphaerales archaeon | reverse complement strand
GGTTTAAAACTTGCTTACTTTACCTATCAGGTTTAAGGGTGTTAGCTTATATAGTGAATGATGAAAGAGGCTTTAGCATATAGGATGAAGTTAAGGGAACTTCGTCGCTAAGCATTTGATGAAGGAGGGAGGAGGTGAGATGTGACTGAAATAGGTAAGGAAGAACTCCTCTTCTTGTTTCAGTATAGAATTGTAGCGTTTTTGCATACCGTCACTACCGCTGTTTGCAATATGCCGTAAATTCGGCTTTCAATTCTACCCTAGTGTGATTTTAACCTCTACCCACCTTGTCGCGAGCATAAGTTTGGGATGTTGTCGAATAGTATCTCATCGTCTCTTATGAATGCATCCTCGTCTACGAATATTAGGTCGCAGGTTCCCCTCTTAGTCTATGTAGAGATGGTAGTGCTTTAACTCTGGATCCGTTGTGGAATGTGATGGTCTGCCTCTGAACCTTACGTATCCAAGCCCTCTTAGCGACAGGGTTCATTCTGCTTATATGATCCTCTATCTTGTCGCTCACGATCATGCTCTGCCTTAAGCCTGGTGCTGTGATCAAAGCTTGGCTTCCTGGTCTTGTTACGTAGAAGTGTATTGCTTTGGCTGCGAATGTTGTAGTCTTACCCATCTGCCTACCCCAATCTGACAGCTATCTGCCTAGATTGACCATTCAGAAGAGCAAGCTGGTATGAGGGGTCTCCAGTTTAGGAATGTTTCGCAGAATGCTTCAGGCTTCAGCAGCCCTTGAATAGGCTTATCACATATCTTATCGTAGAGATCCTTTACCGCCTGAAGCTCCTCTTCTGTCCTCGGCTTTACTCTGAGGTATGTGTTGTTTCTAGGTAGGCTGATATGTCTGCAAGCTTCTTAGCGACGCTATACACTAAGCTCTTCTCACTCTGCTCAAGATCTATCGCTTCAAGCTTCTCAAGCCTCCTCCAAAAGGATCGCGCTGATCTAAAGATGAGGATAGGCTCGTTTAGTTTAAGTTTGCGGCTGAAAAAATTTTTTTCCGGCTGGAAACTTAAACTAGTCAAGGCTCTGCGCTTCTAGCTTCTTTAACCGCTTCTCGAGCTCCTCTATGTCGCTTCTCTCTAATGCGTGTTGGCTGAGCTTAAGCGCCTCCATTAGAAGGTTGTAGAATTTATGCGCGTTCTTGGCGTCTCCTTCGTTTAGGTATGCTTGAGCCTTAGCGTAGAGTTGCCAGGCTAGTAGCGCTGCGATCTCCTCTTGACCGCTCCAACGCTTAGTCTTATCTTTGAAGAATGTGCTGTCTACTGAAGATTCTAGGATTCTTTTGCCTGCGCTTCTCTTTTTAACGTCTACTGCCTTCTTTATAGACTCTAGTTGGAGTGCTGTTAAGCCCTGTATGA
This sequence comes from uncultured Nitrososphaerales archaeon, assembly GCA_938029515.1. Taxonomy (GTDB): domain Archaea; phylum Thermoproteota; class Nitrososphaeria; order Nitrososphaerales; family JAAOZN01; genus JAAOZN01. The sequence goes on along the minus strand of CALJAQ010000151.1, from coordinate 11,629 downwards.
TCTTAGCGTATGCTTTGACTTAGCTTCTGATGCATCTGCTCATCTCCTCTTTTTCGTGAGCCACCAGGTTGCTGCGCTTCCGGCGAATGGTCCTATGGCTGCTGCCGCATCTGCCTTCCCTAAGGCTAGGAATATGATCAGGCTAAGGTTAGTGTGAATGCTAGTATTCCCCTGTAGTCTCTATCCTCAACTTTAACTTCCCCTGTTTGAGGCTTGGCTTCTTGCTAGTTGTAGCGCTCCACGCTCCCGTCTGAGTATGTTATGAGCCTCTTCTTGGGTATAGTTAGCTGATGCTTCTCGATGCTCTCAGCATCTTGCCTTCTACCTTCACTATTTTTGACCAGGTAGATTTGTATGAATGTTATCGATGAGTCTGCTTCACTACCTAGGTTCCTCTTAGCAGTATGAGGTGTGGGTCTCCGTACTCTAAACCCCTTTGCACATTCAAGTATATGTAGCGCTCATTTACCCTCTTTGCTTCAACGTTGTGTTTCGGTATGGGTTTAGATATGTTGACGGGATCTGATGTGAATGCGTCTATCCAGCATACAGCTACGGTGTCTCCTCTCTCAAGCTGCTTTAAACTCTGATAAACCTCTAAGGCTATCTCTCAACCTCTTTAAGTCGTTCATCTGCTTAACCTCCTTAAAGCGTCTACGAGGCGCTCAAACGCTTCGACTATCTGCTCAAGTGATGAAACGTAACCGTAAAGCGATAGTAGATCTAACCGGCATGAAGATTCTACGAGCATCCCCAGAAGCCTTGATCTGGCTTTTCAACTTTAACTCGCTTAGCTCCTTCAGGGCAGATAACAGGCATTTTACAGTTCGGTTCTTGCTGCTCTGCTGCAAAATTGATTCTTCTCTCTAGATATGTTAGGTTTGCTTAGGCTGTTCTCCATGCTGTTAGGAGGTTAGGTGAGGCGCTTGGTCTTCATCTCCTGTATTATGCGGATGGCGTCTATTGCTCTTATGAACTCTCCTAGGCTTCATGGTTGAGTTGCAGACTTTATTTAGCTGAGGAGTATGTCAACTTATCTTCGGCATTCTTCTGCCTTGAAGGTTCATCGCCTTGTATACTTCTGGTATCGCCCATGAGTATCCTATGTGTACGCAGTTGCTGCTTTCGCAGTGTATGCAGTAGAGTTCACCTTCTTTTAGCACGCATTCAACTATTCTGCCTACTCTATTATCTCTTAGGATGATTGTGTTTGCGTCTACGCTTATCTTCTCGATGTACGGTCCGTAGCTTCTTAGTATCTCCTGCTCTTCAAGTATCTGCCATATCATATCTTCTATGAATGCTCCTAGTGGTAGCCTTCTTCTAAGCCCTGCTTCCCTCTCGGCCTTAGCCTTCTCGACCGCCTTCACAACCTCCTCTCTTAGTAGCACGGTTCTCCAACCTGGTTTGGTCATGTCAACCCGCACCATATGTTATGGTATTATATAAATCTTATATAGTATCATAGTTAATTAAATCAGGGAAGGCGTATCCTAGGAGCAGGCGGATAGCAGGTTGTAGATAGCTGGTTTCGCTGACTATGATGGCATCTTTGGCTTCGCCGTTCGGTAGCTGGGCTACATACCCCCATTCTTGACTGAGGTAGTCTTTGATCTGTGTGCTTGGTATGACCTTCTGCCTGTTCCCGTTGTTCGCTAAAACACCTAGCAGCTTCTGCCTAACCGTGCTCTGAAACTCTTCATCACTCATCGATGAGGCATCCATCTTATCCACCTCCTCCTGCTTGAATCCAGCTACCAGCAGAAGCTGCCTTCTGAACGTTTCCTTCAACCTTTCATCCCCTTCCTCCTCCCCGCCGATAGTCTGTAGTAGGGTTTCACACCTCTTGTATGCAGCCCTAATCTCCTCCACAATATCTGGAGGCAACCTACCCTTGTTCATTGAGTACCTTGCTTCAATATCTCCCTTATGGCCCATAAGAATTGCCTCTAAGGGGTGGAGAGTAGCCTCTGCTCTCAGCTACCTCAAAGGCTGCTGCACAGTACGATCTGAGCACATACAGCCTCCAGCTGAAGCCAGCTGCTTTAATCGCAGGCTTAACCTAGCAACAGTTGATGAATTTAAACCTCAGGTGCGGTGGCCGGGATTTGAACTCCCGGACACGCTAGGTGTCTCCCGGGTTTACAGCGCTCTACCTGTTTTTGTTGGCAGGCTGTTGTCCTAGACCAAGTTCTCCGAGCTTATTTAGCCTCTAGACGACCACCGCACTATGTTTGGGTTTGTTTCCGATGTGTTTAACTTTATCGCTTTGCCGCGAAATTCATTCTCCTCTTTGATCTTAGGGTATATAAACTGAACCGCATAGCTCTCCACAATCTCAGTATGTTGTAGATCAGATGTTTGGTCTCCACCTTCTTTGTAATGTACTGCTTGTATGAACTCTCCTAATGTTCTCTTCGTGGTTGGATTGAGGTTTCAGCTAACAACCTCAACCCATACCTTACGCTATCCTTCAAGCCTTTTGGTTAGGAGAAAGGCTCTTATGGTCTTTGCTCTGAGGTATGAGCCTCTTGGTGAAGAATTCTCTCTGGTTTTATTGCGTCTTCAGTATTTAAGGGTTGAGAGGTTGAATCAGAAGGCTAAGGTTCTAGGCTTTCTTGTCGAAGTTTTTAATAAACTAAACTTGGAAGGCTTCATTCGGCTTAGGGGCGTAGGCCTCGAAGCCGAAGATCTCCCTAACGTTTTTGGCGAATGATACGCAAGAAGCTTCTTCACCATGCACCATAAGAACCTTTGGGCTTCCCTTCACTTTACGCAGTAGGTTCATCAACCCGCTTCTACCGCTGTGTGATGAGAAGTCGAATCTCTTTATCTCAGCCTTCACCTTTGTCGGTTTACCGTTTATAAGCGCCAACCCCTTCTCTAAGAGCGTCCTTCCAGGGGTTCCTTGAACCTGATAGGCTACGATCGCTATACCGTTCTTCTCCCTTTGCGCTATCTGCTGGTTGTAGAAGATGGCTGCGCCGCCGACCAGCATACCTGCTGGTGAGATTATGACTGAAGGTGTGTTGACGATCTGCTTTCTCTGCCTCCAAGCTGTGACCACCTCCACGCTGTTTATCGCCCTTCTGAATGCTTTGTAGTCTCTTAGATACTCAGGGTGTCTGAATAGTATTTCGTTAGTCTTTAGGGCCATCCCATCCATGTAGGTTGGGTATGGGAATCTGTGTGAGCTTAATGTGCAGGCGATTTCTTGGGCACGTCCAACTGAGAAGGCTGGTACAAATAGTGTTCCACCACGTTCTATAACCTCCTTTGCATACTCTACGAAGCTCTTTTCAACTTCACTTCTAGGCGGATGGTCTTCGGTGGCATAGGTGCTTTCAGTTATAAGCAGATCGAGTTCCCCTATCTCGTAGTCAGCTCCTCTAAGGAGCTGTGTATCCTCATCGTTTACGTCACCTGTGTACAGTATGCGTTTCCCCCCTCCTTCTAAGAGTATTGAAGCTGACCCTGGGATGTGCCCTGCGTCGTAGAATGTTGCTTCAAAGCTAGATATCTTTATTTTATCATCCGGGTTTAGGGTTATGGTCTTCCTCGTCATCTCAAGTAGGTCAAGGTATTCGAAGGGTAGGTAGAAGCCTGAGACCCTCAGCAGATCTTCTATGAGAAGCCTACTGAGCTCCAGTGTAAGCCGCGTCGTGTAGATCTTCGGCCCGTCGCTGAGGTAGAATAAGGGTAGTGCACCTGAGTGGTCTAGGTGTGCGTGGCTCAGTAAGATGGCGTCTAAATCTTTGGGCTGCACGTGGGCTGGGAAGCCTATCTCCCGCTGCATTAACACGCCGAAGTCGAGGAGCAGGTTTGCGCCGCTGCTCTTAAGTAGTATGGCTGATCTACCTACTTCCCTCGCTGAACCTAAGATTCTTGCCTCCATCTTTGAGTTACCTTTTATAGACATCTTTTTGAATAGGTGGTGAGTTAAGTCTTTCGCAAGAGGGTGGTAGATTGACGCTGAAAGCCTTTCCGCCGAATGTACGCTTCGATGGGTGCAGCTTGATCACAGGCTTCCACGGTATAGGTGGCACCGGGTACTGGACTGTGAAGCATCTTATCCATACGCTTAAGCCTGAGAGAGCAGTCATATTCGACTCAGATTTCACATCACCTATCTCTTCAACATACCAGAGCAGATTGGTCACACCTTACGAGGTCTTTAGAAAAGATTTACTCGCTATATTGAAGGTGGAAGCTCCTCCTTATAAAGATTCTGAGGTTGAGTTCTTTAGAGCAGTCGGAGAATGGGTCATACAATCAGGCTTCAACGAGGTGGCGCTGGTAGGTGGGCTAGACTCTAACCTAAGATACGATGATTCAACCTATCGAATAGCCTACACATCCAAATATACGCCTAAAGGTGAGCTTAAGGCTGCGAAGGTCTTAGAGGATGATCACATAATAGTTGGGCCTGTAGCGATCCTCCTAAACTTCTTCGAAGCAAGGGGGTTCCCAGCCTTCGCCATATTAGCGTACGCGTCTACCGAGCGTATGGACCCTAGGGCTACGGCTGAAGCTGTGAAGGCGCTTTCAAGATACTATGGCTTTGAAGCCGATGTTTCAACGCTGCTTAAAGGGGCTGAGATAATAGAGTATGAGCTGCAGAAGGCTCAAACCAGGTCGACTAAAGCCGGGGAATCCATCTACACTTGAGAGCTTCGTATTATTCGAAGTATCTGCTCAGCGGCCTCCAGCTGCTTAGAGGAGCCTTCTCCACAGTAGTCGAGTAGCGTTAGGTTGAGTCTTCTGGCTAATGTGGTTAGTTTTTGGTGCAGGTGCTTGTCGAAGCAGACCGCTATGATCTGCTTATACCCACCCTTCTTGATCACTCTTTCAAGCCCTTTCTGTAGGGTTCTGGTTGATAAAGCGTGGGTTAAGCTGCTTGGGTAGAGTGTCTGTGAAAGCGGGTAGATCTCTGAAATCTCGATTGGGGTCAGCAGATAGGCTGGGGAGAGAAATAGGAGCTGATAGTCTCCGACACCTTCTTTCAGCAGACGCTTACAGAAGGGTGTTGCCAGCAGCCTTCCTTCACCCGGTATGGTGGCTAATATTAGAAAACTTCTCTCCTCAAACCTGAAGTCTCTCTTAATCCTCGCATAGGCTCTGTAGACCTCTGGCCTCCTCAGATCCTCCTTCGAGTATAGGTATATGGCTCTTGGCTTGAATATGGGTGTGCCGTCTTCTAGAATCTTACTGTAGCGGGTCATTTCTTCAAAGGCTGACCAGAGCTTCGGGTGGCTTCTAGCCTTGATGGCTACGGCATCCCAGAGTCTCCCTTCAAATATAGCTTGTTTAACCTGCTTGATCTCTGACTGTAGGATGTAGAGGTTATGTGCGGCCAGCAGTTTAATGCGCTCCGCTCTATCTGATGACCTGATTTCGTTTAATGTGTATTCTGTGCAGATTTGGCAGCTGCAGGGTAGTTCGACGAGCTCATCTAGTCTTAGGGTGCCGGTGTGTGTAAGGTATCGGTCGTCTTTAGCGTATAGGATGTATGATGCTGAGTCGAATAGGTCGCAGCCTAAAGCGACCGCTAAGGGCGTGGTTAGCGGATGGCCAGCGCCGAATAGGTGGAGCGGCCTGTTAAGCGGTATCTTCGTCTTGGCGGATATGATCATCTTAACAAGATGTGTGAAGTGGTAGGTTTTCATGACCTCAGTAGGGCTGCCTAAAGCGTGTATCTCGAAGGGTAAGGCTGAAGCCTTTTCAGCGCTTTCAGCAACGAGGTCTGTGAAGAGCCCACCTTGGATAGGCCCTACCCAAAGCACATCCTTCCTCCTCCTCACCTCTATAGTTTCTTCCGCCGCTTTCAGCGTCTCTTTAACCGTCTGCTCTGCGAAGGCTCTGTTTCTGCTGAAGCCTGTTGGGCGGTCGAGCACCACCGCTATGTCTGAGCCTATGCTCTCCTCGAAGGTAGCCATCTCAGCCGGGGTCACATCTACTTCACCGTATTCGAGCGTCTGATACCCTCCTGAGTCGGTCATAATTACGCCGTCAAACCCTATGATCGAGTGTATACCCTTTTTTTCAGCGAGCGCCCTGAGGCGCTTCAAGGTTATGTAGGCGTTGGTCATAACGGCTTTGAAACCGATTTTTTTTATCAGGCCTACATCGAGCTCTTGGTTTAGCGGATGCACCACAGGGAGCAGCGCAGGCGTCTCTAACACGCCACTCTTGGTATAGAGCTTACCCACTCTACCTAGGAGGTCGGTTGCCTTTACTTCGAAGCAGCCTCTTCCCCTACTCAACAGCAGCTCAGCGGTTCACTATCTAAATTAGGGTTGTGTCTGCTTCACCTCTTTTATGAACTGCTCGTAGACTGTTTTCACCTTCTCTGCGGCTAGGCCTGCCCCCTCTACACCTTCTGCCGTAACTTTAATCTTCTCCATGACTATAATAGCCCCTATATCTTCTCTCAGCTTAACCATACCTGGGAAGACCTTGCTGAGCCTATCTGCAAGAGCCTTCAAGTCGAAGGGCTTCTCTATTAGGCTAAGTTCTTGAACAAACTTCCCGTTTATAACCACTTTAAAGACTTTATCACCCACCCCGCTTACATTATTGAGCACTATATTCAGGTTTTCATCTACCCCAACCAACTCCCCTTCATATGTTTTGTTATAAGTTGTTGAGACAGCAACCCTCTTACCTACTAGTAGAATAAGCTCCTCAGAGAAGCGTCTAAATGCGGCTGCAGCCAGATCTACCTCACCACCTCCACTATGCTCAACATACTATTTGAAAATATTGGCTCTGATTAGTGTAGGTCTGGAGCTAGGTGGCATTCCACATAATGCCCACCCCAGACCTCTCTAAACTCAGGCACCACCTTTACGCACACATCTTTAGCGTACCTACACCTTGGGTGAAACCTACAGCCACTAGGTGGGTTTAGGGGGGAAGGGACCTCACCTTTTAAGAGCAGCCTATCACGCCTCAACTCAGGGTTAGGCACAGGAACAGAAGAAAGTAAGGCTTGAGTATAGGGGTGAAGGGGCTTGGTGAAGAGTTCACCCTTCTCAGCTAACTCAACGATTCGACCAAGATACATCACAGCAACCCTATCTGAGATATGCTTTATCACACTTAGATCGTGTGCTATAAATAGATAAGTGAGCTTAAACTTCTCCTGAAGATCGACCATCAGATTCAGAATCTGCGCTCTGATGCTCACATCGAGCGCTGATATAGGTTCGTCAGCGACTATAAACTCAGGGTTAACAGCGAGAGCTCTAGCTATCCCTATCCTTTGCCTCTGCCCACCAGAGAATTCGTGAGGGTAGCGGTCAGCGTGCTCAGCAGCTAACCCTACGGTTTCAAGCAGCTCCCTTATACGCTTCCTCCGCTCTTGCCTAGAGTCGACGATTTTATGCACTTTGAAGGCTTCTCCTAGTATGCCGCTTACAGTTAACCTAGGGTTTAGCGAAGCGTATGGGTCTTGAAAGATTATCTGCATCCTCCTCCTATATGGTCTGAACTGCTTATCTGGGATCTTGGTTACGTCTATCCCGTCAAACTTTATGCAGCCTCTTGTCGGTTTAAGGAGCTTGATAATCAATCTACCTAATGTGGATTTGCCGCAGCCTGATTCTCCTACCAGACCTAAAGTTTCTCCCTTAAACACTTTTATGTCTACGCCGTCAACCGCTTTGACACCGCTTCTTACCCTCTTAAACAACCCTGCTGAGACAGGAAAATGCTTAACCAGATCAACCGTTTCCACTAATACTTCTCTACTCCTCATTCCAGATCACTATATAAGAAGCATCTACTATAGTGCTTTGGCTCCACAATGTAGAAAGGAGGGGCTTCAGTTCTACACCGATCCATAACTTTGCTGCACCTCGGGTGGAAGCGGCACCCACTCGGCATATTTACCATATCTGGCACAACCCCTTCGATAGAATAAAGCTTCCTACCTAAGCCTATATTCAAGCCTGGTAGCGATCTAAGTAAACCCACTGTGTATGGATGAGTAGGGTTCTTAAACACGCTATATACATCTGCATATTCCACGATCTGACCAGCGTACATTACAGCGACCCTGTCACACATTTCAGCGATAACCCCTAGGTCGTGTGTGATTAAGAGTATGCTTGTCCCGATCTTGGCGCGAAGCTCCTTCATTAACTCAAGAACCTGGGCTTGAATCGTAACATCTAAGGCGGTGGTAGGTTCATCAGCTATTAGGAGCTGAGGATTACAGGCTAGAGCAATCGCTATCATAATCCTCTGCCTCATTCCTCCTGAGAACTCGTGTGGAAAGTCTCTCAACCTATTCTCAGGTGAAGGAATACCGACGAGCTTAAGCAACTCAAGCACACGCTGATACACCTCACTTCTACGCATCTTTTTATGCGCCAATATAGCCTCCGAGATCTGGAACCTTACATTATAAACCGGGTTAAGGGAGGTCATGGGGTCTTGAAAGATCATAGAGATCTTGTTTCCACGGACTTCACGCATCTCCGCTTCGCTTACTCTAGCAAGATCCTTACCATTGAAGATTATTTCCCCGTTAACTATCTTAGCAGAATTCGGTAGAAGGCGTAGGATAGAGAGCGCGGTCATAGTCTTGCCTGAGCCAGATTCACCGACTAACCCAAGCGTCTCACCTTGTCTAATAGAGAAACTCACATCATCTACAGCTTTAATGGGCTTAGGCTTTGTGAGGAAGTAGGTCCTTAGATTCTTAACGGATAAGAGATCTAAAGGTTCGCCCAAACTCGACACCTAATTAACCCTTACACATGAGCCGCGGCTCAAATTGCCCTATGTAGGCTATGGTATAAGGTTTTTAAACCTACATTAGCTGCAATCAACGACTTTTATCACTTCCCCGCTATTTTTGCTATTCAAACCTGAATTATAAAAGTTTATATACAAATCTTCAGGTTAGATAGCGACGAAATCTATGGTTAATTCAGATTCTGAGAAATCGGATAGGAGGTCCTTTATTAAGATCGTTGGAGGCACATTAGCAGGCTTAGTTGTAGGCTCTGCAGTCGGCTACTACCTCAGATCACCTGAAGTCCGCGAAATCATCAGAACCATAACACAGACCGAAGCTGCGCGAACGATCACAATAACTCAGACAGCCACAGGAGTTCCTGTGACTCAGACAGTTACCGCACCAGCAACTACAATCACACAGACCAGAACTGTGACTCAAACAGCAACCGTAACCGTGACACAAACCGCTACACCAGTAGCACGACCTAGGTTGACTGTAGCTCAAGGCGTCGATCCAACTACAATGGATCCAGATATGCATAGTGAGACACCTACCTTCGTTGTGCTCTTCCACATCTACGACAGCTTCCTACAAGTTGATAGGGAGGGCAAGCTCGTCCCTGGGTTAGCTACTTCTTGGACTTATCAAGATCCGAGAACCTTAGATCTTGAACTGAGGCGTGGTGTAAAGTTTAGCAACGGCGAAGAATTCAACGCTGAAGTAGCTGCATTCAACCTGCGTAGAATGACCACCCCACCTCTCATTCCAGGCGCTAAGCCCACGGTCTTGGCTCGAGACTATCTAACAGTGCAGGACGTTGAGGTTTTAGATAACTATAGGATAAGGATAAGGATGAAGCAGTCTGACCCACTGCTCCTACGCATCCTTAGAAACAAGCTTGTAATACCGAAAAAGTACGTTGAAGAGAACGGCTTTGATATCCTTGCCACCAAACCCGTGGGTACAGGACCATATACTCTAAAGGAGTGGATAAAGGGGGACCACCTTACTCTCGTTAAGAAGCCTGACTACTGGCAGGGGCCAGCCGCTGTGGATGAAGTTGTCTTCAGACCTATACCAGAGGCGGCTACTAGGGTTGCAGAGCTGAGAGTTGGGAGTGTGGATATTATAACAAATGTCCCACCGGATCAGGCTGCTTCACTCGACGCTGAACCCAACATAGATGTGAGGACTGTTCCCAGTGTTAGAGTTGCTTTTGTGATGATGAATACCGAGACCAACGAGAAGCTCAGAGATCGTAGGGTTAGGCAAGCTTTGAACTACGCAGTTGATGTGAACTCTATCATCCAGCACATCTTCCAAGGATACGCTAAACGGGTTTCTACACTCTGCCCAACATTCTTCGCCCCTTACGATCCTAACAACAGGTTCTATGAATATAATCCTGCTAAAGCTAAGCAGCTCCTCGCTGACGCAGGCTACAAGGATGGCTTTGAAATAGACATGGAGGTGGCTAGAGGTAGGTGGCTTGGAGCTGAGGCTGCCGCAGAATCCATAGCCGGTATGCTGAACGCTGTGGGCATCAAGACCACACTCTACATGCCTGAGTTCGGTGTATGGGCTAAGGGGACGCAGGAGCATAAGATCAGAAGCTTAGCCTATGCCGCTTGGGGCAACAACACCTTTAACGTGCTTCAAACAATCAACGCTCTACTGCATAGCAACAGACCATTCTCATGGTATAGTAACAGTAGGTTAGACGCTCTGATAGATCAGGCGTTTGACACACCAGACCCAGAGAAGCACAACGCCATCCTTAGACAGGCTCTTGACTTGATATTTGATGAGGCTCCATATATCTTCCTGTACCAGCATGTAGACATCTACGGTGTGAACTCTAAGGTCAGCTGGCAGCCTAGACCTGATGAGCTCATACTCGCATACGAAGCAAGGTAGAGCGGTCTTAGGTAATGTAGAGAAGCGTAGATGTGTCTGAGCGTTGGCTAGGGCGAATATTTGGCGCTACTTGGTTAAGCGGCTGCTTTCAGCGACAATAGTCGTAATTGGTGTGACTGCGGTTATCTTCGTCGTTTCAAGGCTATCGGGAGACCCTGTTGACCTTATGCTTGGGTTAGAGGCTACTCCTGAGTCGAGGGATGCTCTTAGACACGCATTAGGCTTAGATCAACCACTCCACATTCAATACCTTATCTTTCTATCCAACGCTTTAAGAGGAGACTTCGGTGTGTCGATAAGGAATAATGTGCCTGCTATGCAGCTAGTTTTAGAGAGGCTTCCTAACACAGTCTTGCTCACAGTAGTTACAGTTCTTTTGGCTGTAGCGGTAGCTATACCGATAGGTATCGTCTCTGCGCTCAAGCATAACACCGTCTTAGACTACTTAGGGATGACTTTCACATTCGTTGGGCAGTCAATACCGAGCTTCTGGCTCGGTATTCTGCTCATACTTTTTTTAGGTGTGCAGCTCCGCTTGCTTCCAATATCTGGTATAGGTACGCCTGCGCATCTGATTATGCCCGCTATAACGTTGAGCTCTTTTCTCCTCGCTTCACTAGCTAGACTTACACGCTCAAGTATGCTCGAGACTTTGAATAGAGACTATATTAGAACAGCGAAAGCTAAGGGGTTGAAGTATAGTAGGGTTGTCATACGCCACGCTTTAAGGACGGCGCTTATACCTGTTGTTACTGTGCTAGGTCTTCAGATTGCAGCCTTGATGGGTGGTGCTGTGATAACTGAGCAGATATTTGCTTACCCTGGTGTGGGTTGGCTTGCTATAACCGCGATCTACGCCAGAGATTTCCCAGTGGTCCAAGCGGTTGTATTCGTAGTTTCTATTATTGTTGTGCTTGCTAATCTTTTAGTCGATGTTGTTTACACGTATCTAGATCCAAGGAT
>CALJAQ010000150.1 GCA_938029515.1 uncultured Nitrososphaerales archaeon | reverse complement strand
GGGGAAGGTCTTGCTGAGCTGCATCATCCTCCCACCTATGCTAGGCTTCTTCTCGACAAGGTAGACTTGGTAGCCTTTATTAGCGAGCTCAAGAGACGCGAAGATGCCGCTTACACCACCACCCACCACCATAACAGACCGCTCTACAGGCCTATACTCTGGTTGAAGAGGCTCAAGATGATGAGCCCTCATCACAGAGCCTCTAACTATCGCTATAGCTTTCTCTGTAGCGCTACCCTTCTCCACGTGGACCCAGCTACAGTGCTCTCTTATGTTAACCATGTCAAGTAAGTAGGGGTTCAACCCAGCATCGACTACAGCTTTCCTGAAGGTGTTTAGATGCATCCTAGGTGTGCATGAGGCTTCAACAACCCTATTGAGCCGATGCCTCCTTATAGAATCTTTTATAAGATCTAGACCAGTCTTGCTACACATATACCTATTGGTCTCAGCCACAACCACACCAGGCATTTTAGAAGCTGCTTCACGAAGCTTCTCAACATCCACAACGTCAGATATGTTGCCGCCACAGTGGCAGATAAACACACCTATGCGTGGCTCCTCACTACCCACTACACTCACCTCTCTTCTGACTTTCAGCTAAGAATTTTAGCGGCTTTAGCAACACCTAACATCACAGCCTCTTCTGCTAGTGGCATCTTAACACAAACACAGCAAGAGGTTAAACGTTTGTTAAAGGTGCTGTGGTAGAGAAGCGTATTACGTGTAAGGAGACTCCTTCTGATTCTGCTCAAAGCTATCTACCTCTACATCTCTATTCTATTCTCTATATTACTTGTAGATTATTTAATTCTTGTCTCAATACACTATATATTATATTTCGCCCATATCTGATTGATGATGGGTGGTTCTGCGGGTTGTTGGAATCAACTAGATATGAGTAAACAGTTCAATAAACGGTGGATAAGGGTAAAGACAGACAAGTTTAACTTCAATCTACATCCTTTTATGCTATATTCCCTTTTTAGAAGAGTCCTTCACTACTCTTTTGTTCACAAACATTTCTGCAACCGTTTAACAGCTCGACCTAACCACACTAATTCGAGCTGCTTTCTTTCCTTCATCAAGCGCCTATTACATCGTAAACATCCCCTTTAGACAGAATATTTGTTATGATGAGGCTAAATGTTTAAAGTAGAAGAATTTTATTTCGCTTTAAGGGATGTAATGGTTGCCGCTCATGCTACATGCCTTCGACATGGAGGCACGTAAAATACAGTGTCGTCGCTTAAACCTATCGGTTTTCCATCTAATAGGCGGTGGGCTAAAGGGGGAATCAGATAATATTCTAGTCGCTTTACGGCGACGATATAATGTTAGCTACCACTTTATCGGATCTCATAAAAGTCGAGCTTATGTAGAAGATCGTTAATGAACTCCCTTGAGCGTGTTAAGTATTTCTTGTAGGGTTGCGGTTGGTAGGAACTTCTTCCACCCTGCGGCGAATACTCTTATCTCTTCGATGCTTTTAGGCATGCTGTTGACCAGCTCAACCGCTTCTTCCTCTGTTAAACCTTTTTCCATAAGCGCTTCGACAAGCTTTTTGGCGTTCTCAGCTGTGGTCTTGGAGAACTTTGAGAGGTAGTCTATGGTCCTCTTCTGTATCTGGTCTGCTTGATCAAGGTTGATCTTTTCTAAGATCTTTTTCGCTTCAGGTATAGTGATAGGCTGCTTCTTTATCTTCGGTTCAGACAATCTAAGCCACCTCTTTAAGGGGCTTTACGTGTTCTAAGCGAGCTATAACCTTCTTCTCCTTTCCTCCTATCGGTACCCTTATTGTCAAGCTTCTGCGCCCTACCTCTTCTACTACCCCAACCTTACCTTGAAACCTTCTATGTGGCATTCCCTTCACCTGTGTTGGGTTTATGTCTATAACTACCTTGTCTGAAACCTTGTACTCTCTTAGCAAGGGGGTCAAGTTCCTACTCTTTAATCCATCTACTTTTAAGAGCCTCCTTGTCTTTCTTCTATATCCGTGTGATCTAGGCAATCTCAGTCTACGTCTAAGCCGGTTTTGGCTTAAATTTAACTGTTATGTGTTTAGCTGACATCTCCTTCAGGCCACATCATTCTTCTCAGCTTAAGCCCTACTTGCTCTATAGGATGCTTTTGAAGCTCATCCAGGTATTTGTTAAATGAAGATGCCTCTTCTTTAGCGTAGACGTTATACCACTCTTCGGCAAACTTGCCTGAGCGTATATCATCGAGTATTACCTGCATCTTCTGTTTTGTCTGCTGATCCACCACTAAGCCGCCTCTGGTTAATCCACCGTATCGTGCTGTCTCACTCACCCTTCTATACATCCCGCTTATTCCGAACCTTTGGATAAGGTCTACAATCAGCTTCAACTCGTGTAGGCATTCGAAGTAGGCTACTTCAGGCTGGTAGCCGTTCTCTATCAAGACCTCGAAGGCGGTTCTGATAAGTCTGTCAACACCGCCACATAGGTCTACCTGCTCCCCGAACCAGTCGGTTTCAACTTCTTCTTTGAATGTACTTTCTATCACACCTGCGCGTGTGCAGCCTACACCCTTAGCTAACCCTAAAACCCTAGGCCAAGCCTTTTTAGAGTAGTCTTGATGCACAGCTACTAGGGCTGGTGTGCCGAAACCTTCTAGGTAGAGTTCCCGAACTCTTTGACCAGGTGCCTTAGGCGCTAGCAGAATTACGTCTACATATTCTGGTGGTTTAATCCACCCCCAGTGTATGGATGCTCCGTGTGAGAAGCTTAACGCTTGCCCTCCTCTTAATGCTGGCGCTACCTCCTTTTCGTAAAGTGTTTTCTGAATCATATCTGGCACTAGTATGTGGATTATGTCTGCTTCTTCCACAGCCTTATTGATTTTGACTACTCTGTGCCCATCTTTTACAGCTTTACTCCAGCTTGCACCTTCTTCTCTCAGCCCCACTACCACGTTTAACCCTGAATCTTTCAGGTTACTCGCTTGGGCTGAGCCTTGGCTGCCGTATCCTATTACAGCTACGACCTCCTGCTTTAATGCATCAATAGAAGTATCTTTATCATACCAGATTTTAGCCAACTAATTCACCGCGGTTTGCTGATATAAAGGTTAGATGAGTTAAAAGCTTTTTGGAGTATGCTCACCTATGATTTGATTTATGAGTCGATTTTAGGGTCCTCTCTGTGTTTAATGTGTCTAAGACTAGTTTGTACGTGTATCCTTCAGCCAACGCTTTTATGCTTGCTTCAATTATATTCGGTGAGACTGAAGTTGTTGCCCACCTTCTACCGTCGCCCTCAAATTCTATGAAGACCCTCACCTCAGAGGCAGTCGCTTTCACGCTATCAACTACTGTTACCTTATAGTTGACGAGTTTAGTGCTTGAAAGTTGTGGGTATTTGCGTAGAACCGCTTGCCTAAAGGCTACATCTAGTGCGTGAACCGGGCCTACACCTGCCGCCTTTTCCCTATAGATTTCTCCGGAGAATTCAACTGTCACCTCTGCTGCGCACCGACTCTCTCCATTCATTTTAGATGAGGCGTTCCAAGAAATTAATCTGAATGGTGTTTGTAGTAGACCGGCTTTTCTAAGGAGGATTAGATGCGCGCTTGCCTTGGCGTTTTCGAAGTGGTAGCCTTTTGCTTCAAGCTCCTTAATTTCTTTCAGAACTTCATAGACTAGATTGTCGTCTTTGCTCAGGTCGAAGTTGAGTTCAGACGCTAAGCTTACGATGCTTGCCCTCCCTGAGAGCTCGGAGACAGATATCCCTCGAGTATTACCTAACAATGATGGGTCGATATGTTCGTATGCTGTAGGTACCTTTGTTACGGCGTCGATGTGCACGCCAGCCTTATGTCTGAAGGCGTTCCTACCAACATAGGGTTGATTTGCTACTGCTGGGAGGTTGAGTAGATCATATACGTACTCTGATAGGGCGGTTAACCCCATTAGCTGTTGGTCTCTTGGTTTGTCAGAATCTAAGACGGTGAAGCCCATTTTAAAGTGGAGGATTGGTAGTATCTGGCAGAGGTCAGCGTTACCGCATCTTTCACCTAATCCGTTTACCGTGCATTGAACGTGCCTCACACCTGCATATACAGCCATAACGGTGTTAGCAACAGCTAGCCCTGAGTCGTTGTGGGCGTGGATCCCTAATTTACTTCTTATCTCCTCCTTGGTTCTCTGCACTATTGCGTGGACTTCTTGCGGTAAGGTTCCGCCGTTAGTGTCACATAACACTAATGTGTTGGCTCCTGCTTCTTCAGCCGCCTTCAGCACCTCCAGTGCGTAGTTTTGATCAGCTTTATATCCGTCGAAGTAATGCTCGGCGTCGAAGATTACATTCACCCCCCTTTCTTTCAGAAACAGAATAGATTCCCTTATGAGGTCAAGGTTATCCTTTAGGCTGATCTTCAACACGGAGTTAACGTGCAGATCCCAGGCTTTTCCGAAGACCACGACAGTCTTAACCCCTGAGGATAGTGCTGCTCTTAGGTTTACATCCTTATCTGCTTGTGCACGTTTATTCTTCGTGCTTGTGAACGCTACTATCTCTGAGCACTTTAATTTGAACACTTTAGCAGCGTTGAAGAATTCTGAATCCTTTGGATTTGATGAAGGCCAGCCTCCTTCGATATACTTTACTCCTAGCTCGTCAAGCCTTTGAGCTATACTTAATTTGTCTTGAAGGGTAAATGATATACCGTAGGTCTGTGCGCCATCCCTTAGCGTTGTGTCAAGTATATCGACTTTTGAATCGATTCCGTTTACCTCTGTTGAACCTTACTCTACCTATGCTTCTAATATAAGTTTAACGCTGTGGTTTACGGATTGGGGTGCTGGTTTATTAGATGGGCCACCGCTCCATCCTATAGCTTGCATCCCAGAACATGTACTCATATCTGCTTGCGGTGGTGAAGTGCTTCTTCATACCCTCCTTCTGCTCTTGTGTGAGGTTCTTTGACAACTCATCAGTGATCTCTACGACAACTCCACATATACTGCCAAACTCTTTCGAAGAATAGGTTTCTATCCACTTCTGGTAGAGGGGGTTTTTAGAGCCCCTCCTCTCCAGCTCTTTACCAACCTCCCAGTAGACCCAGTAGCAAGGTAGCAGCGCCGCTACTACCTCGTAGAATGGTTCCGTAATGGCAACAACTTTAAGATAAGATGTGTAGGCGAGGTTCGTTGGCATCATCGGTGTGGAGCGAAGCTGCTCTTCACTTAAACCCCAGCCTCTAAAGAAGCTATCATGCAGAGCCCTTTCAACAACTAGCGCCAATTTAGCGTGCTCGTTAAATGCAAGAAACCATTTGTCTAACGGTGCTTTGGCTGCAGCTAAGCTTAGGGTTCTAGCGTACTCACTTAAATAAAGGTTGTCTTGTATTACATAGAACTTGAACCTTTCTTCCTCAAGGCTGCCGTCGACAAGCCCTTTTACGAAAGGATGAGTTAGGATCGAGTCGAAGATGCCTTTGATCGAAGACCAAAGGTCTTCTGTAAAAGATCTGTGCGTCAATCTCAGATGCACCTATAGATGCCGTCCCAGAACATCAGCTCATATCGTTGGATCATCTTTGCACACTTCACCATATTTACATAAGATACTTCGATATATCTACCCATAACCTTATGTGCTGCAGCCTCTATAGCATCAAAGGGTTCTGAGAAGAGCTCAAAGAAGCCGAGTTTCCTGTAGCCGTACTGCGCTTTTAAGGCTGCGCCAAGCCTCCTACACGCCTCACCCCAGACTGGGAGGTTGACTGTTAAGGCGGCGGCTTGTTCACCAGCGTTTGCGTAGATGGCTAACCAAGCGAGGTAGTGAGTATATGATACTGCTTCGGGTATAATTGGCTGTGATCCGAGGTCTTCCATTTTCAAGCTGAGCTCTTCAGCAAAACTATGTAGCCTCCTTAACGCTTCTGCGTCGCCTTGAATTAGTAGTTGGAAGAACTCAGCCTCATCTTGGTTTACGCTTCTCGTAAGCATTAACGCCAGAGAGCGTAGGTCATGCGCCACAATATAATTTTGATGCAAGACAAAGAGCTTAATCTTCTCTTCAGTGAGGCTCCTTGTCTCCGCATCTTTGATGAAGGGGTGATCTACTATCTTCTTGTTCTCTTCGCTAAGATCTTTACGCACCTTAAGAAGGAAGGCGGCTGCATCCATCTCCCATAACAGTTAACCAAGTCTTTTTTTAGGGTTTTCGTCAAACTAAGGATTCAGCGTGGCACCTTTGCTAGCTGAGCCTACTAACATAGAGTATCTTGCTAGGTATCCTGACCTGAAGCGTGGTTCAATAGGCTTCCAATCAGCCTTACGCTTCTTCATCTCCTCAGGTGAAAGTTCAACGGTAATAGACTTCTCCTCCAGATTTATCTTTACGATGTCACCGTCTTTGATGAGCGCTATCGGCCCTCCTACAGCGGCCTCTGGCGAGATGTGTCCCACGCATATTCCTCTTGTTGCTCCTGAGAAGCGTCCGTCAGTTATCAGGGCAACTTCTTTCCCTAGACCCATCCCCACGATCATAGAAGTGGGGGCGAGCATTTCAGGCATCCCAGGCCCACCTTTAGGCCCTTCGTATCTGATCACAACTACATCACCTCTGCTGATCTTACCCTCCTTGATGCCTATAAGCGCCTCATCTTCTGAGTTAAATACAACAGCTTTCCCTCTATGCACCCTAATAGATGGATCTACCGCACCAACCTTAACGACAGACCCTTCAGGAGCTAGATTTCCGAATAATACAGCTATCCCCCCGCTACTACTGTATGGCTGCTCAACAGGTCTTATCACCCTACTATCACAGATTTCAGCGCCTTCAATATTTTCTCCAAGTGTTTTAGTTGTTACCGTAATCTGCTTCAGGTCAACCACTTTATCGAGCTTACTTAACTCTTGGAGCACCGCGCTTACACCACCAGCGGCAGCAAAGTCCTCCAGATGAAAGTCCGATGCTGGGCTTAATTTGCATAGCTGGGGAACGCGGCTGGACAACTTATCAACCCTATCTAATGGGTAATCTATTCCAGCTTCGTTAGCTAAAGCCAACAGGTGTAAGACAGTGTTTGTTGAACCTCCTATAGCCAGATCTAAGGCAAACGCGTTATCGAGCGCTCTTTCAGTTATTATATCAAGAGGCTTCAGATTCAACTCCCATAACCTTACAATACTCTGCCCAACTCTACGAGCCAGATCCAACCGCTCAGAAGAGGTTGATAGCAAGGTCCCGTTTCCTGGAAACGCCATTCCTAGAGCCTCAGAGACGCAGTTCATCGAGTTGGCGGTAAACAGCCCAGCACATGAGCCGCAGGTTGGGCAAGCAGCCTCCTCAATCTCCTTAAGCGTTTCCAGCGTAATATGCCCCTTATAGTATGCTCCTACCGCTTCGTAGACGGTTGAAAAGTCAACTGCTTTACCATCTTTCAACCTACCTGCTGGCATAGGCCCGCCGCTTAAAAAGATCGTTGGGATGTTAAGCCTAACCGCTGCTAGAAGCATCCCGGGAACTATTTTGTCGCAGCTCGCTATGCAGACTAAGGCGTCAAAGCAGTGCGCTTTAACCATCGTTTCTACAGAGTCTGCTATCAGCTCTCTAGATGGTAAGGAGTATCTCATCCCTAGATGCCCCATAGCTATGCCGTCATCTACAGCTATCGTGTCGAATTCGAATGGCACACCACCGGCTTCTCTCACAGACTGCTTAACAACCTCAGCTAACCTCCTGAGGTGAATATGGCCTGGAACTATGTCGGTGTATGAGTTCGCTAAGCCTATGAAGGGCTTCTGCATATCCTCATCTTTAACCCCTACAGCTCTTAGAAGACTTCGATGCGGCGCTCTATCCACACCTGTCTTAATCTTACTACTCAAATAGATCATACTCTCTATCTCGCACACCTTTGATATATTAGTTGCCTTTGGGGAAAAGGATGATGTCAAGATAAGTGCCTCAGTGGGATGAAATTATATAAGCATTCGAGGAACCTTCTTATCGTCGCTATAGTTGTGTTGGCTGGGAGCTGTTGTAGAAGGTTTTGAGCTTCGCCTTGAGTGCTTTAAACCATCTTTCGATCTGTTCTTCTCACTGAAGGTCTGATGCTGACACATCGACCCAAGCCTCTCCAAGGCACCTCTATATCAAGGCCCTTTACCTACAAGGATCAGGGGCTACAGTATCGCAGCACATCTTTGAGGATGAGCTCGGTGATGATCTGGTGAAGGAGCGTCTGAAGGCGAGAACCTCCATACCATCAACACCCCTAGCAGCCCAGATACAGATCTGCAACTTACTGAGCTTCGCCTTACTCTCATCCGCAGCTACACATCTTCAAGCTCAGGTAACATACTCTTCAACACATTATACCATAGCTTAACGCTTCATAGGAGAAGCCTCCCAATGAAGAGACCCTCCTATAGCCCAGAGAAGTAGATCAGAGCAGCAAGAACCTTACTCTCCAGAGGCACTTTACCCCTCCTAAAGAGCCCTGAACCCCTAACCTATCTAAGAGAAGGTCAAAGGCAGACATAAGCCGACATCAGAAGAGCCAAGATAAGAAAGAGTAAATCAAACACCCCAACAGAAGAGTCAAACCTTATCTTGACATCATCACGTAAGCAGTAATACTTCAACACCTCTTCATAACCATAGTATCAAAAGATGTATCTCCAAATGATAATCCAACAACTACCCATATAACACGCCAAATGGTATCTCTTCTGAAGGCTACTTCAGGTGCTCGTCCACGAGATAGCAAGTTTACAGAAAGAGACAACGCAAACGTTGTATGGAAAGCAACCCAAAAGACGACACTTCTTTCAAAACGCTTAACCTAACCTTATTATCCGCATCTTATTTTGTCTAGATCGGCCTTTTCTCTTATTTTACGATGTAGGCTCATAAGTTGAAACCTTCTGGAATATTATGTAGAAACCCCTTGATGCAGCTAGATTGCTAATTCCCACCGTTTTTCTTAAAGCCAAGCAGCTCTAGTAGCTCTTCGGCTTCTTTTCGACGCTTCTCCTTTTCTCTTTCTTTACTAGCAGCTTCAGCAATCTTCCTTAACACCTCCTCCTCCCTCTCTGAAAAGACTGCCCATGGTCTTTCGATACGCCAAGTGATTTTAAAACACATAGGTTTAGCAGGATATGCGCCTGGGTCATATAAGGTCCATTGCAGGAATTTTGTAGGCTCCTCTTGATAACAGCATCTAATAGCCTCCCTTATCACCTCAGGTTTCCTCGCTAACGTGACATCATCAAGAAGAGCCAGATTCACCAACTTTATCTGCTTTCTGAAGCGTTCAATAGCATCTAGAGGTATGTTGTAAAGGTAGGGGGTAGGTGCTGCAGCTCCTATTATCCTCCACTTATCGTCAACACCGTTATCCACTAGAGCCTGCAGAGCCTGTCCTGGCTGATGACCCATAGATTCAACTCCACATACGATCAGATAGCGTATATTCGGGTTCGCAACTACGTTGCAGATTATCTTCTCTATCCCGATATTTTCGGTTTGGAGGAAACCTGCTAGGGCTGCGCCGCTTTCAACACCTACCCTAACTAAAGCCTGCATCCAATCTGGTATCTGGTCGTAGAAGGTGTGCAGTAGCACGCAGACGGCTGCTGGAGAAAGATCGTTACCCCTTAAGTATCTACCTTCTTCAGGTGGGTACTCAGGCGGGGGCTGTATTTTACGAATCTTCGCTTCAGACATAAAGATAACCTAGAGGCTTCCACTTAACACCCCATATAGGAGACCAAATACTACGCTGCCTAACCACGCTATCACCATATATGTTAATACGACCCTCCACTTCGCTATCTTAGATACCGCTAATGCGTTTGCGACGTCATAAGGTTGACCCATAAGCCAAGCCAACAGAGCACCTTTCGACATGCCTAAGCTCCATAGACCCTTACCTACAACGATCTCCACAAGGGTAGGTGTGTAGAGAGGCCCCCCAAGTACCGATGCTATCAAGACGCCACCAACTCCAGTTAAGTATCTACCTACTATATCTGTAGGTAGATAAGCCTCAAGATAGCTTACAGCGATTAACCCGATGATAAAGTAGGGTAGGATCTGCTTAGCTAAATACCCTCCGAACTTCAAAGCAGCCCACAGCTTTTCGTCTAGATGCCGCTCCACACCACTAACCGCAACAGCGGTTTGCGCGGTGTTATGGCACTCTCTTTCAACCGACCTGCCCCAAGGTGTTTTAGAAACAACGATACCCGCTGAAAGAGCGACTATAATCGATACCGCTAGACGCACCCAAGCCAGCTCCCAGTATAGCATGTCTCCTGTGAGAAGTATAGCAAGTATGTTAGCTGAGGGTGCCATTAAGAGGAAGGTGATCGCTGGCCCTATACCAGCTCCGCTATAGAGCACTCCAGCGAAAAGAGGAACCATTGTGCATGAGCAGACTGTTAGGAAGGGTGCTGCAGCAAGTGCTAGTAGGTACCCTGCTGATCTACCTCTCCTCATATACGTTGTAATTAAATGCTTGGGTATAAGCTCATAGATTAGACCAGCAGCTATGAAGGCGAAGAGGAGGCAGATCCACCCATGGCTGAAGTAGTCTATAAGGTAAGCTATTGGAATAAGCCATATTGGAAGCCCATGAAGATCTGCTACGCTCAAGGTTGGCGCGAGTGAATAAGCCATAATCCTAGAGTAGACTAAGCCAGCAATGACTGAGATTATAAATGCAAGCAGCAGGCCTGTGCGAAGTAGGCGCCAACCTTCTAAAGCGCCTATTCTTAGATACATATCCACTAACACTTAAGTAGTAGCTGCAAGCCTCTTCTTCACATAGCCTATTCTATCGATGTTCTCCGCAATTGTTTGAAGCATTTCACCAGGTATACCGATGATGACACCTTCATCCATATATTCAGCCCCGAAGGCTTTCGCAGCTATCCTTGCAAACTCGCAGGCGAAGGTTATGTTCAACTTACCTAAGTATGGTCTTACTGTTGATGCGGAGCAGATCTGTCTTGGAGCAGACATCCAGCTTTCTACCATACCACCTGTATCGAATATGGATGCATGCATGACTTCGAAGGCTCTTCTTGGAATCGTCTCCATGATTACTACATCAGGGTCAACGGGCGTCTTCTCTAGTGGTGAGAGTAGTGTTGCGTAGATGCTTCTAGGCTCAAGGCTCGGCGACTCTACCACAAACCTTGTAGCAGCCCTTAGGGAGCTGCAGGATGCCTTGTTGAGGTAGAACTCTCCTGTCAGCTCATCCTCTGGGATGCTGATCATTCCTAGTGCTGCTGCTCCTCTCCTGCAGCTATGCTTATCCTCCTTGGCGTAGAATATGTTTCCGAGCATCGCATACTTTATCATGCCGCAGTAGAACATCGGCTTATCGAGCTCAGCCACACCTTGAGGAATATCACCTGCCCTCCTAATCAACGCTACAGCCACTGGAGGGAACTTTAAACCAAGAATATCAGTAAGCTTCCTTTGGATGCTAGGGTATTCTGTCTTCACAATCTTACCCCCTAAGTATCAGATACATATCCAACTATTTAAATATGTTGATATTAACTGAAGCAACCGGAACCTCATTACCCCATCCGTCACCCCTAATCCTTCTGCTATAACATAGGCTTACTATTTAGGCGCTCTATCTGTGAACCACTTCTTCACTTCCTCATACCTTGGCACTCTACCTTGAGAGACAAGTTGATTATTTATGATGACAGCTGGTGTGAACATTACACCAAGCTTCGCTATCTCCTTAGGGTCTTTAATTTCTTGCACGTCTGCAGCGATCTGAAGCTCGGCTAGAGCGTTTATCACAAGCCTCTTCGTTTCTTGGCAACGAGGGCATCCAGGCCCAAGCACCTTCACTACACCTAAGACTTTATTCCCCATTTTTCTCACCCGCATCCTTTTTTTAAAACAGATTAACATACTTAAATATATTACTCAAGTCAAGCAGGGTTTGTCGTGATTCCAACCCCCATTCCTTGAGAGAACCTTGTCATCTAATCGATGCTAACTGTTTAGCACACCCCTCTATGATTCGTTTTGATTGACTGCTGCCTCATCGAAGATGGGTGTAAGGCTCTGATTAGCATCTCCTTAGCCAGATTGTGTTTCCTTCTACTTTGATGTAGAGTGTTTCCTTCTACTCTGTGCTAAATAATGTAGAGCCTAAACCTGCCCCCAGGCTCAGCAGTAAGTATGGTAGGCTTGCCTTTGCTTAACATATCTTAAGCTGGCTCACTACAAGCTCTGCATCTACTATAGAAGAGTGTTTGATCAATGGAGAAGCTCACAAGGTAGCACTATGATGTACTGGGACTGGTGATCTTGTCACATTATCAACTTGATCTTCGCTATTCTCAAACACTCCACTAACCTAAAAGCTCTGTAAGACTAAAGACATTTTCGATTCACTTCTATGATCAAAAAGTTAGCGTGGAGATTCTATCTTTGTTTAGGCGAGTTGAGAGGTAGTCAAGCTACTGGGATTCCTGTGTGCCGTCGCAGAAGTTTATTTATAATTTTTGATAGATCGTAATATTTGAGTCGAATCTGGAATATACCCAACGCTTGCTTACTTTTAACTTAGACGGCTTATAGTTAAGCTTATATCGCTTTACTGCCGCTAAAACGGCTCTACCCACAAGATCAGTAACACCTTAACGCTTGTCTCCGGTCAGGTTGGGGAGACATACGTCTTTCCAACAGAGCTCTTTCCTACTTTATGCTAGCTTCACCTTCACTACCTACCGCGCTATAAACCTTTCAATCTTAAAGTGTGTTCCATACGAAGATTGTCGACGCTTCAGAATGGATGTTCTAGATCCAATCTCTTTACCTAAAACATTGATGCACAAGAGGTGGAGATAAAAGAGTGTATGAGCATCTTCCCCCAAGAGAGGCATTTGAACCCCTAGAAGGTGGTGGGCCCGAGGGGATTTGAACCCCTGTTCTCCGGCTCCGAAGGCCGACGCCTTGATCCATGCTAGGCCACGGGCCCTCGCTGCTTAATGCGATGGCTCCATTAATGTGTGTTTTATGGTTCTTTCGTACGGCGGCTTTATGATACCTTTCTCCGTTATAATTGCGGTTATTAGGTTTGGTGGTGTTAAGTCGAATACTGGGTTATAGACCCTGACCCCCTTAGGCGCTATCCTCTGCCCTTTGATCTTGACGATTTCGTTTGGGCTTCTCTCCTCTATCATAACATCTTCAGCCTTGCTCTTTAGGTCGAAGCTTGATTTAGGTGCTGCAGCGTAGAATGGTATGCCGTGCTCAGAGGCTAAAACCGCTACTTGATACGTGCCTATCTTGTTGAAGATGTGTCCATCGCCTGTTATTCTATCAGCACCTACAACTACTTTATCCACAAGTTTTTTCTTCATAACGAAGCCTACTGATGTGTCCGCTATAAGCATAACATCTATACCGTCGTTATGAAGCTCATACGCCGTTAGCCGAGCTCCTTGTAGTGCTGGTCTGGTTTCTGGTACTATAACCTTGATACATTTACCTTTCTCGCAAGCAGATCTTATGACACCCAGCGCTGTACCGTAGCCTACTGTTGCAAGCGCGCCTGCATTACACTGTGTGAGCACCGTGTCTCCGTCTCTTAGTAGCGTTGAGCCGTATTCCCCTATCTTTCTGCAGGCTTCGATATCTTCTTCAGCTATACTTTCAGCTTCTTTGATGACAGCTTCAACCGCTTCTTCGACGCTCTTTGCTTGTTTCGCTGCAGATAGAGTTCTTTCAACAGCCCACGCTGGGTTTGCCGCTGTATGTCTTGCAGTTTTAGCCATTTTACCCACTTCCTCTATT
>CALJAQ010000149.1 GCA_938029515.1 uncultured Nitrososphaerales archaeon | reverse complement strand
CTCTGTAGTAAATCGGTGCTCCTCCGCATCTTAGGCATCTTCGTACACTCATCAATTTATATTTAGAGACACTAGATTATATAGGTGAACTTTTAACCGTAATTTAGGGCAAGCATTGTCTAGTAAGGAAGGTAAGAAGAAGCTAGAGGTGGAGTTCCAACCCCCACTTATAATCGTTAAGAGTAGGCGTGGTCTTACTGTGCTTGATAAGCTAAGCAACTACTCTTTGACTTATTGGGTTGGGTGGCTCTTTACAATTTTTATGCCTATTATAGCCATACTTGGGCTCTATATCGTAATACGCTCAGTAAACCTTATTGTATCAAACGCCGTCGCAAGGGAGTTCATACGCTCTGTCACCCCACTGGCAAACCTCCTTATACCTGGCCTTAACCCCTATCTCCCTATTGTATATGGTTGGATTGCGCTCATAGTTGGGATGATTGTTCATGAGTGGGCTCACGGCGTGTTAGCTAGGAGCCTAAGTTTTCCAGTCAAATCAACGGGTGTACTCTTCTTTCTAGTTGTGCCCATAGGAGCGTTTGTCGAGGTTGATGAGAAGGAGATACGTGCTGCTAGAGCAAGGGATTCTGGAAGGGTTTTAGCAGCTGGTCCTGGGTCAAATATGGTTGTTGCTTTAGCTAGTCTATTGATTTTACTAACTCTACTCGGCTCAGCGTCGCCTGTCATTGACGGTATTGGTGTGTCTGCAGTCGTTGAGGGGTATCCTGCGCATAATGCTGGGATAAAGCCTGGTGATGTTCTTATTTCAGTAAACGGTGTTAGTGTTACGAATATGGTTGATGCTTATAGTGTGTTTTCTAAGCTTAAGCCTGGTGACAGAGTTGTGCTTGAGTTTGTTAGGGTAGCTGGTGGTACTGTAGTGAACTCTTATAGCGCTGAGGTTTCTGTTGCCTCGAACCCATATAATTCTTCAAGAGGTTATCTTGGGTTAGGTGGTATAGGTCTTAGAGAAGCGTTGGATAACTATAGAGGTGCTTGGGGCTTTAACCCCTTTATATATTTGGTTTGGCCTACCTTCTCAACGGCTAATCAAGAGCTCATACCATTCTCAGATCTTATGTCACGCTTTTATATATCACCACTTGGTCCTCTTCTGCCTATAATGGCTAACCTCTTCTTCTGGATTTGGTTTGTAAACTTCAATTTGTCTATCTTTAATGCCCTGCCTATCTACCCGCTTGACGGTGGGCAAACTTTTAGAGCGCTGCTACAGGCTGCGCTCAAGAACGTTGCTGGTGAAGCTGTTGTGAAGAGGCTTACGCTAGGAGTAACCTTCATAGTCTTAAGTTTAGTCCTCTCTATGTTCTTCTTCCCCTACCTCTTATCCCAGTAAATCGATAACCATAAAGGTTCCTCATACGTTGAGGAAAGATGGTGCTACTGCTTGGATAGTGTGTGTATAATTTTGACGACCTATGGATCTGAGGGTGAGGCAGCGTCTGCAGCGAAAGCTATGATTGAGAAGAGGCTTGCTGCTTGTTCAACCCTCTTCCAAGTAAGGTCGATATATACGTGGCAGGGTAGGGTAGAGGATTGTTTTGAATACATGGTGATCTACAAGACCTTATCGTCGAAAGCAAATCAGTTAAAGGAGGAGATTCTGAAGACACACAGCTATAAGGTGCCAGAGCTGCTTGAGGTCAAAGTGGATGCGGTTGGCGATAGTTACTTAGGTTGGATGTTAGAAGCTCTAGTTGAAACTGCAAAGCGAAGCAGCGCCACAACCCCGCTTAAGGCAGATACTTGAAGACCGACTTCAGTTGAGGAATCTATGAGGTAGATCTGACCCCTACTCGACTCCACTTTATTCAAGATCTGAACCAACCTTTCCTCAACCCTCTCCTCTTCAAACGCTTTGTCTGAAACAAGTAGGTACTCTATGGCGCCTGAATCACTAGCCTTAGATACTTCATCTAAACCTATGGCAACTCTATCGTCGTTCTTTGAGATTCTGAGCAGAATATCCTTTACAAGCGATGATACCTTAATGAGTTTGCTACCCTTTAAGAGTTCTTGAAGATGAGGCGACTTGAGAGCCATTCGTGCGCCGTCTTCACCTGCGACATCCACACCTTCTACAACCATAATCTTACTGCCCATTTTCTTATCCACCTCTTTTATCACGTTTGCCAAAGCGTTCTTAGTAGTGCCTGGACCTACGATATAGATCGTTTCTCCTTCTCTTACGCTATTTTTTAAAGCCTCTAAGATTTTCTGGTAGTAGGTTTGGGTTGCGGTGCCTTCCTGGTACGCTTTGCCAGCGGCGTGAGATTCGATATTAGTGAGGATCTTAAGGTGGGTTCCTTTAACTCTTGCTACAGCTGCCTCTCTTCTATCTACCGCTATTATAAGGAAGCTTTGCTCAGAGATGTAGGCATCCTTCAGTATGTTTAGGTGTAGGTTGCTGAACTTATGCTTCTGAAGCTCAATCTTCTTGTCAGGCGTTATAAGTAAGGAGTGATGAGATCCTTTCTTAACTGATTCATCTGAAGCGTCGAATATCCTCCCGAAGACCCGGAGGCGGCTTAAGCCGCTATCTATGCGCGTCTTTTCAACTTCAAGTGTTATTCTGACAGGTATCCGCTCACCCTTATCTGGTCTGATGTATTCACCTTGCTTCTTTATGGAGCGCGTAGTATATGTGGTCAATAAATCTCCTTGCTCAACCACCCTCCTTAACGCCCAAAGGTCGTCTTCATCTTCAGGTGTTAAGGCTATGAAACCCTTCTTCTGGTTGAACTTATGGATCATCAACTGCACTGCTACTCTACGCCTAGATCCTTGAAGGTATTGACCCTAATCCCATCAGGTATATGCTGTAACTCACCCAACCTATGCCCAATAAGCGTCTTTACACCAGCCTTTGAAGCAGCATCCACAAGCCTCTGTGTTATAATTCCATCAAAGACGATGTGGGCATATCCGCTTGCATTCTCCAAGCTCGAATAGAGCTCGTTCACAGGCATCTTTGCAACCTCACTCAGATCCTCACCAAGTATTACAGCCTCCAATGTGCCGTTAAGAGAATCATAGAGATCTCTGACCCGCTTAGTAAAAGCGTCTTCTACTTGCTGAACCTGTTTAACCTGTTTAACATCTTCCCTTAACAGATCTATGATCTCAACAGGTGTCAGCTCTTCAACCTCCTTTCCTCTCGGCGCTCTAACTACACGCTCTATATTCGCGCCTACCTGCTCTAATTCACGTAGTATTAGGTCTCCAGCCCTATCGCCATCTAAGAACGGTATAACCTTCTTTTCGCGGATAAATCTAATCAGAGATTCAGGTATCTTCGCACCCTCAAGGGCAAGAACGTTTTCGAAACCTGCTCTAAGAAGGTTTATCACATCAGCCCTTCCCTCGACTAAAATTATCTGATCAGAGGTATATACGCCAGGCCCAGCAGGTAGCCCCTCTTTACCAAAAGAGATTATACGAGCCCTCTTCGTCGATTCAATAACGTCGCGAACGATCTCTTCGCTTTCACTCATAGTTTTCGATGCCCAGTCCCTTAAAATCTGCTTAGCCCGCTCAACGATAAGCTTCTTCTTAGCAGCCCTCACATCCTCTATCCCTACTAAAGTGAAGCGCGCTGAACAAGGGCCCACTTTATCCACACTTTCAACAGCCGCTGCTACGAGCGCTGCTGTCGATATATCTGTAGACATCGGGATAAGAACTTCACCAGTCGTTTTATCGTTCTTCGAATTTATGTTGATTTCTATCCTACCTACCTTCCAAGACTTTTGAAGCTCGTTTAAGTTCATCTCTGGGCCGAAGAGTCCTTCAGTCTGACCGAAGATTGCTCCAATTACATCAGCCTTTTCAACAAC
>CALJAQ010000148.1 GCA_938029515.1 uncultured Nitrososphaerales archaeon | reverse complement strand
AAAAGAGGTTTACACCATCTCTCCATATGCTCATATGCACGTGCATGCCTGAAGCGTTATCTGAGAAGATTGGTTTGGGCATCATAGTTGCTACCATATTGTGCTGTACGGCTACATTCTTGATAACATACTTGTATGTTGCCACGTTATCAGCCGCTTTGGTTAATGTATCGTAGCATATGTCGATTTCACACTGCCCTGCTGTAGCTACTTCGTGGTGGTGGGCGTCACATTTAACGCCAAAATAGTCCTCTAAGGCTCTTACACATTCACTCCTGAACTCCATAAGCGTATCTTGAGGGGGTGTTGGGTAGTAGCCTTCTTTGAACCGTATAGGGTAGCTCGAGCAGCTCCAAGCAGCCTCCTTCGATTCAATCGCATAGCTCTGACCACGGTAAGGTGTAAGCGTATCCCATGTAACTTTATCAAAGACGAAGAACTCAACCTCAGGCCCCCAGTATGAGGTGGTATAACCTAGTTTATTGAGCTCGACTTCAGCCTTTTGAGCTATGGCCCTAGGATCCCAGCTTAGTCGACCAGCGCCAAAGCCGCGGTAAACATCGCAGAGAAGCCTAGCAGTCTTAATCTCTTCGCCGTACCAAGGAAGGGGCGCGTAGGTGGTTGGATCTGGCACAAGTAAGAGGTCTGATTCGTGAATTTCGACGAATCCTCTTATTGAAGAGCCGTCTAATTTAGGTATACCTACGCTGAAGGAGTCTTCGTTAAGTTCTCTTGAAGGTATAGTTACATGCTGCAGTCTACCGACGAGGTCTGAAAATTGAAGGTCTATAAATCTGACTTTATCTTTGTTGATTAAAGAGAAGACCTGCGCTGCTGTTGACGGGTTTACTCTTTCCTTCATCTCGTAATCGCCATTTGAATATGGTTAGTGGTCAAATTGACGACATATATATACTTAACGCTCATTTTACTGAACGTTTGTCCAATATGTTTTTCTAAGCATATTTATAAACTAGGCGTGTTTCCCATCTTTCGGTTTGCAGCTAGATGATGTTGATAGAAGGATAATTAAAGAGTATCTTGAAGACGCTCGACGCTCTTATAGAGAGGTTGCTAAAAGGATTGGTGTAGCGGTTGGGACGGTTCTATCTAGAATAAAAAGGCTTGAAGAATCTAAAATAATAAGGGGCTACTCAGCAATTATAGATTACAGTAAGCTAGGTTACGATATAACCGTCGTAACTGAAATCGTAGTTTCTAAGGGCAAGTTAGTTGAAGTTGAGGAGGAGGTTGCCAAGATGCCTGGAGTCTGTGCAGTATACGACGTTACAGGGGAGACTGACGCTATAGTTATAGCGAAGTTTAAGGACCGTGAGAGCTTAAGCAACTTCACCAAGGGCCTTCTAAAGATGCCTCATGTTGAAAGAACGAACACTCACGTCGTTTTAAGCACGGCTAAAGAGGACTTTAATCTACTTATCTAAACTAAGCGTTAGTTTATTAAATGTGTCTTTTCTGCTTCCGCCTTCTGTGAAAGGTGTATCCAAGAGTTCAGTTATCTGCTCAGCCTTCACATCACCTATACCTTCTACACCCATAAGCTCGGTTTTCGAAGCTGAATAGACCCTTCTAACCGAACCAAAGTGTGTGAGAAGTCTAACAGCTAAACCTTTACCTACACCAGGCAGCCCACACACAGTGTAGATCTGCCGCTCCTTCACGGTTAAAATTTTGGGTTTGTGTCTAGGCTGTATATGCTCTTTAGAGGAGCTTTGCAGCCGCTTTGCTAAAGTAGCCAACAGATCAGCCGTTTCAAGGGCGTCATATGTGTTTATTGTGGGCAGGTTGTAGTCCATCTGAATCTTAAGTAAAGCACCCCAGAAGGCTCTTGGATTCCGCCTACTCATAAGCTCCTCTTTTATATCACCCTCTATAACTAGAAGTGTTTTCCCATATGAAGTTCTAAGCCGTTCTATCTGCTCAAATAACCTACCGCTATATAGTGAGTTAAAGAAGTCTGATGTAGTCTTCCTCTCAACAGCACAATCAGATGCGAGAATGTAATCTCCAGGCGTCACAGGCTGCCTCTCCACGTCAACACCTAACTTGAGTAAAAGGACTGGTATAATGGCAGGCTCCCTAGTGTCTACAATAACTTTAACCATCTACGCTTGGGTAATATAGGTTGATAAAGAAAAGGTTTTACCAGTCAACCATATTAATTTACTAGGGTGTGAGCTGGCGGGTAGGTCTCGGGGCATCCCTGAGGAAACTCCTCCCTCCATGCAGCGCCGCGGCGCCGCGAGGCGAATCGGGAGACCGATGGCTACAAAACAGAAACGATATCTGAGCTGGGGCACGGTGATGAGGGGGCTCTGAGGTTCCCAGCATCAGACTGAAACGGTTGACCCGCGGGGAGCAAGGCCAAACATGGGGTGATGAGGGCTGCACGAGCCTCGGGTAGGCCGCTTAGCGGAATCCTACCTAAAACAGAAGGAGGGTTACGGCTGGCACGCACCCCATTTAGCTTTATTGCCCTTCTTCTTCCAGCCTTTTAAGTTCTGCTTGTAGGAATGCTTTGTATTTTGCTATTTGACCCTTCCCTAACTTAGCTATGTCTTCACGTAGAAGCGAAAGTATACCTATCACTCTGTCTATCAGATCTTGAGCAATTATTCGACTGAATACCCCTATCTTTAGAAGTGTGTTGAATCCTCTTTCGAATTCCTTATAGGTTTGTTTGTATTCTTCGAGTACTTTTCTACCTTTTTCTGTAGTTTTGTATCCACCTTCAACTTCCTCTATGAGGCCTTCTGTTAGAAGTTTGGCTAGTAGCGGGTAGACTAGACCTGGAGATGGCTTCCACGCACCTTGCGTCCTCTTTTCAGTTTCCTCTATAATCTGTTTGCCTGTCATAGGTTTTTCTGAGAGTAAAGTTAGTAGGTATAGTCTTGAGAATCCCCTTGGTACTGCACTTCTACTCATATCACTAGTGATATCGCTAGAGATATTTAAAGGTTGCTACAAATTCTCATTAATCGCTCCAATAGATCTCTACGTTCTTAACAATGCTCATCGGTAGCCGCGGAACACCTATCTCCTCCTCTAATTTGTTTATATTGGAAAGCCAATTTGAAAGCTGTGTGTGAGTATATTTTGTGCTCCCATTATTGTATTCATCTACAGCTTTGTTGTATGCTTCGACAGTTTCGTAATAGAATTTGACTCTTAAGATGTATTCGATGTAGTAGTTGTAGGTTATGGGGTAGGTGCTATTTTCTGGATGAGTTATGTAGATCAACGGTTTCCAGAACTCGTTTGGTGTGTAGTTGGAGGTTGAGATATATGTCCACCTTACTGCATCTAGTGGGATTAATCCATATTCTTTGCCAACCTCTACATATGCTATTTTGTCGCTGCCTGTCTTTCCTTCAGAGCCGACAACGTCTACATAGACTAACCCTTTATCCACTGTTTGGAAAGCGGTTAAAGCGTGTCCAACTCCAGAGGTAAACTCTACTTCGACGTAGGCGCATCTGAAGTCTTGGGCTATTGCGTGATCTCGAAGCGTTATGGCGAAGCCGCTGCAGTCGAATTCTCCAGCCTTATAGATTAATGTGTCTGTTTTATCTTCATTGAGGAAGTTGATGTGTTCTTGCCAGGTAGGATTTTTTAAGGTTCTGTTCTGCACCGTCTTGGTTAATGTTGTTTGAATCGTTGTGGTTTCTGTTAACGTCGTGGTCGATGTTTCAGTTGTTGTTAAAGTTAGTGTAGTTAAAGATGTGCGGAACTCAGTTGTTTTTACTGTTAGGGTCGATGTTGTTGTGGTGGTCGCTGGCTGCAGCGTCATGGTTTCTGTTATGGTTATTGGGTGGGCGGTACTCGTTTCTGTTATGATGGTAGAGAATGCAGAGGTAATTGTGGCCGTAGATCTTTCTGTCTGAGTAACATATTCGGTTTCGGTTAATGTCTTAGTTTCAGTGATGGTTGTAGGCTGAAGAGATAGGGTGATTTGGAAGACTAAAAAATACAGAGTGCAGCGATGATGATTAATACTGCAGTGCGCAAATATTCCCCCATTTTAATGTTCTTCTTTTAGTTTATTAAGCCTTGTTTTGTGTGCGTTTATTTAGTTGTTTTTTGCTTGGTTAGGTGATGTTTGACTCTGGATATTTGCTTGTTGTCTGTGAGAAGCCTGATGCAGCTAGGCGTGTTGCTTCAGCTTTAGGTTCTGTGGAGGTGGAGAGGGTTAATGATGTCGTTGTGTATAAGGTTAGGGGGGATTTAGGTAACTATGTTGTTTGTGCGGCGTCAGGGCACCTTTATACCGTTTGGGATGTTGCAGAAAAGAAGGGCAGTTACCCTGTGTTTGATGTAGGGTGGTATCCTCTGAATATGGTTGATAAAGGGAAGAGGGCTGTAACTAATTTGATTAAAGCTATCAGTAGTTTGGCTAAGGGTGCAAAGGGTTTTGTGAATGCTTGTGACTACGATGTGGAGGGTGAAACGATAGGCTTTAACATCTTGAAGTATGCTTGTGGTGGGAAAGAGTCTGTAGCTTTAAGAGCTAA
>CALJAQ010000147.1 GCA_938029515.1 uncultured Nitrososphaerales archaeon | reverse complement strand
TGTGGTGAGAAGTTGAAAGGCATAGCCGAAGTATCTGATTGAGAATGAGATAAGGCAGATCTTAGGAGGGCTCAGCACACACAGACAAACAGGAAGATAGAGAGGCTCCACCACAAGTAGAAGAGAAGATCTACAGGTTCAGCGGCTTAATAAACTGGTACAATGTGAAGAGACACATACCGCCAACCTAAAGTTGATAGAAACTCCTTCCAAGCCTTCATGTGAAAATGCCTAAGAAAGGAGCAGCCACAGTGAGGAGTCAGGAACATATACCAAGCCCAAAAAGCCTAGAAAGGGGTATACTAATTCCGAGACAATACAAGCTACGGTAAGGAGGATAACCCAGGTACAAGAGACACATCTACTGATGTGTCTTTTTTAACAATCATTTTGTTTGATTCGGTTAAGATGTAGCCGTCAGCCCTTACGAGCACGTTGAGCATGGGTGAATCTCCACGTATTGGGTGTGCGATTAGACCGTCTCTATCCTTTTCAAGGGAGACCCAAGTCATCTTCTTGAAGTCTGGGAACCTGTGGAAGATTAGGTCTTCAGCGAGCTTGGCTCTTACTGTGGCTTCGCACCTTGAGGCATCAAGCCCAGAGAGGTGGCGTATGAGGGGTAGAGCTAGGTAGACGAAGGCGTTTATTGTTGATTGAATTAAGCCTGGGAGTGTGATTACTGCTTTACCTTTGACTACGCAGCATCCTGCAACTCTGCCTGGGTGGAGTTTTAACCCGTGTTTATGCATAGTTGGTGAGAGGGTTTGAAGCGTCTTTGATACGAGATCCGCTTCGCCGACTGATGAGCCTCCTATTGTGAGAACTAAGCTGCTCTTAGAGAGCCCATCAAGGATCGTGCTTCTTATCGCTTTAGGGTCGTCAGGCACTATACCGAGGTAGAGAGGCTCACCTCCAACGCTCTTTATCAAAGCCGTCAGGGTGTAGGCGTGTGTGTTCAAGGTCTTACCTTCCTCAGCCTCCTCGATGCTTTCTGTAAGCTCGCTGCCTATAGATGCTACAGCAACTCTAGGTTTACTGTAAACCTTTACTTTGTCTAGGCGTAGAAGCCTTAGTATACCTAGGTCTTGAGCCCTGATCTTACGACCAGCTCGAAGCACAACCATGCCCTTCGCTACATCCGACCCTTTTCTAACGACTTCTGAGCCGGGTTTGACGGGCTTTGCGACGTAAACTTTGTCTCCAACAACGCTGACGTCCTCTTTTCCTACAACAGCATCACATCCTTCTGGTAAGTAGCTTCCTGTTCTAACACGGTAGCTATCGCCTTTTTGAATGCTTGCTGGAGGTAGCTCGCCTAAATCGATCGACCCTTTGATGTTAAGCGCTACTGGTTTTTGAGGAGTCGCATCCCCTGTATCCAAAGATCTGACGGCGTATCCATCTAAATGCGAGCTGTTGAAAGCCGGGACGTCTATGGGGGAAATTATATCCTCAGCTAGAACAAGGTTAAGAGCGTCTGCGATGCTGACATTACGCACCTTAGGTTTAACTCGCTGCGCTTCAAGCATCTCCCTAAAGACTTCGTCTGGGTCGGTATACTCTATTTGCATCTACTAACGCTTCAACAAACTATATTTATAGATTTGTTGGTGCTTTACATTATAGTGGTTACGCTTGAATCGGCTTGAGCAGATCAAAGCGTATTTTGAAGTGACTAAACCCCGCGTATGGTATCTCCTCGTGTTCACATCACTCGGAGGGTATGTGGTAGCAGCTGGTAGAGCTATAGATCCATACATTCTTACATTAACACTTGCAGCTGTGAGTCTAGGTTCTGCTGGCGCTAATACCATCACCTGTTATATCGATAGGGATATAGATGCGGTTATGAATCGGACAAGGCTTCGCCCACTGCCTACACGCCGGATATACCCAGCTAAGAAAGCGCTCTACTACGGTTTGACACTATCTACACTATCTGTCGTCTTAGCGTTATTGGTTAACCTTCTAGCAGCTGTACTGATGATCTTCGGGCTTGCAGATAACATCTTGGTCTACAGTAAATTCTTAAAGCGAAGGAACCCTGTGAGCATAATTCTAGGAGGCTTCTCCGGAGGCGCACCTGCTCTCATTGGATATGTAGCCGCCGCAAATGTAATCGACTCAACTTCTTTGCTTATGTCAGCGCTTGTTGTTCTATGGATTCCAGGGCACATCTGGACACTTGCACTCTACGCAAGAGAAGATTATGCTAAGGCTAAGGTTCCTATGCTACCAGTCGTTGTAAATGAGAATGTTGCTGTAAGGTGTATCGCTTCAACATCTATACTTATGGTAGCTTTCAGCGTTGGCATATACTATGTTGGCGCATTTGGGTTGATCTACTTGATTACAGTAGCAGCCTTAAATGTGGTGGTGTTGGCGCTGAACTTCTGGCTTGTGGTTAAGCCAAGTAAGGAACGGGCTTGGATCGGTTTCAAACTATCTAGCCCCTATCTTGCGCTGATATTTATTGCAATGATGCTTGACAAAGTTGTTGCCTAAAATTAACGAATAATTTAAATCAAGACGCTCAAATATTAAAGAAGGGGTGTGGCTCGAGGTCTTAACACTTGCCTAAAATCACAGCAACACTTTCGGAAAAGAGCTTCGTCTTCCTAGCTGCACTATTAGCAAATAGAGTAGATCTAGCCGCAGCTGCTGAAGAAGGAGGCGCAGATGCTCTAATTGTGAGCGCAGGCGCGTCAGATTTCGGAGCTAACAGATTCGGGGGCTTTGAGTTAGAAGAAGAGGGTATTCGTAGCGTAGCTTCAACCGTAAGCATACCCGTTGGCCTATATTTAGGTGACGCTGTACACATTGAAACGGCGGAGTGGGAGAGGGTTGTGGAGGCTGGCATAGACTTTCTCATCATGTTTGCGCATCAGATGCCTCTACTCGCTTTGGCCGATAAGAGGGTTGCTAAGTTGGCCGCTATAGGTGCTGGGTATGTTATCGAGCAGGTTAAGGCGCTCTCTAAAGATCCTAATATAGATGCGCTTGTCGCAGCTACAACACCTTCTCAAGCGGTAGCCCAGAATATGAGCGCACTCGATCTTGGAACGCTGAGGCTTCTTGTAGACCTTTCAGAGAAGCCGGTGTTAAATTTGGTTCAGAAGATCGTTGAACCCCAGTTCCTACCTATTTTACTGCAGACAGGTTGTAGGGGTGTAATACTTAACTCTCTATCTCTAGGCTCTTCTACCACGAGCATAAAATTAGTTCTGGCAGATTACCGATCTAAGGTCTTTGAGGGTGTTGTGTAAAGTGGCGCTGTAAACTTTAACTAACAGTAGCCTATTTAGTTGCTGTGTGGTCATTTGTTGAAGGCTGTTATACTTGCCGCCGGGCTTGGAACTAGGCTTAGACCATACACGCTCTTCTTACCTAAGCCGATGCTACCCTTAGGTGAGAGACCAGTCTTGGAGTATGTGTTGGAGTGGCTTAAGAAATTCGGCTTCAAAGACATATGTATATGTGTAGGGTATTTGAGGAGAACTATTGAAGAGTACTTTAGGGATGGCTCTGAATTCGGTGTTAAAATCAATTACATACGCACAAGCAGACCTATGGGCACTGCCGGGCAGCTGAAGAGCGCAGCACCCTTCATAGACGAAGCATTCTTATGCGTCTACGGAGACACAGTCTTCGACTTCAACCTAGAATATTTAATCAATAAGCATAAGGAGAAGAATGCTGATGCGACTATAGCGCTAAAGCCGTATAAATTTGAACTCAAATATGGGGTCATAGAGGTCAACTCTGATGGGTTTGTGCAGAGCTGGAGGGAGAAGCCAGAATTCAAAGGGTTAATTAACATCGGATGCTACTTTATGGAGCCTAAGGTATTAAACTACATTCCTGAGGGTGTTGTGTACAGCATGGACCTAGCCTTCCAAAATATGTTGAAAAGTGGAGCGCGAGTCTATGGGTATGTTGTAGAAGATGGTTTTATCGACATAGGAGATAAGAAGTCGTATGCTTCAGCATACAGAAGGTATCTTAAGCGGCTAGGTAAGATCCTTTAGATAAGTTGATGCCTTCTTGAAGTTAAATATTGTGGTCTTCGACGACCCACTTCTATCATCTAACTTTAAGCCTCTTACCTACACCAGAGCTGCGTTTGAGCTGCGTTTAGGTGTAGATAGCATACTAGATAGGCTCCTCGCTACCATAAAACCAACTGATGTTAGTTTAATGGTACCAGAGTATCTAAAGGATGTGGTTAAAGAAAGAAACCCTAACATATCTGTAAACCCAGATACAGTAGGTGAAGCAGCTATACTGGTAAACGGCTTATTTGACCCTAGCCGCAGAGATTTGCTGGAGAAGAGGGTTGCAAAAGATGGGTTTTTCCAGATCTTGGATCAAGATCTTCTTGTCGCAGCTAGAATAAGTGAACTACAGCTGAATGAGATTATACGTGCTATAAAGGGGTGTAAATCTTACTCTAACCTACTAACTAAGAGTACACCTACTTTTGAAGCCTCGAATACTCTTATAGCTAGATACCCTTGGCATCTTATAGAACTCATCAAAACTGTATTAATAGATGATTCAATGAGGGTGAATAATGTATTTAAGACGAATCCAGCAAATACCCAAATCAAAGGCGATAAATCAGCGTTGAAGATAGTTGAAGGCGCTTTCTTAGATGAATTCATCACATTTGATACAAGCCGAGGGCCTATCATATTAGATGAAGAGTGTGAAATTCAGTCATTCACAAGAATCTCAGGCCCAAGTTATATAGGGAAACAGACCGTCATTAAATCGTTCTCAACAATCGAAGGCAGTGTAATAGGTGAATGCTGCAAGATAGGTGGAGAGGTCTCCAACTCCATCATCCTAGGCTATACTAACAAAGCTCACCTAGGTTACATAGGGCACTCAATCATAGGGGAGTGGGTAAACATAGGTGCCGGAACCAACAACTCAGACCTTAAAAACACATACGGTGAAGTGAGGGTCAACTTAGGAGGGAGATCTGTTAACACAAAGCGTGTGAAAGTAGGCTGCTTCATAGGCGATGGGGTGAAGTCTTCGATAGCCACAAAGATAACCACAGGTAGGAAGATAGGTTCTTATAGCCACATAGGGGGGCTTATAGACTCAGATATACCACCTTTCACATTCTGCCCAAAAGGTCTTAGTGCAGGCGCTGAGCCTCTAAGTTTAGATGAGGCGATAAAAGTTCAAAGGAGAATGATGAGTAGAAGAGGGAAAAACCTGAGTGAAGCCTATGAGAGGATGATAAAAACGCTCTTCACTAAGCAGATGCGAAATAGGGGATTATATGAGGCTCACTAAGGATGATGTCGAGCGTGTAGATAAAGAGGGGCTATATAGAGACTATGAAGCTTGGCCTGAGCTTGCAGAACAAGCCCTCAAACTTAAGGTTGACCTAAAAGAGAGGAAAGTGTATAATATTGTTTACTGTGGTATGGGAGGCTCAGGGTGTGCAGGTGACATCATCCAAGATTTAGCCTTCAGTAAACCAAACATCCCACCAATCTATGTGGTAAAGGGCTACAATTTGCCAACTTTCGCAGACAGCTCAACCTTAGTCTTAGCTGTCAGCTACTCCGGTGAAACTGAGGAAACCTTAACCGCATTTAAAGAAGCGTTAAAGCTAAACTGCACTACAGTCGGGCTCTCCTCAGGTGGAAGACTGGAGAAGATCTGCGCAGAGAAGAACATACCGCATGTAAAGCTAGGGAAAGCCTTAACACCCAGATCCGCGCTACCATACATCCTCTACTCGTCTTTAAACATATTAAATAAGATCGGATACGAATTAGTCTCACAGGAAGAACTCAATGGCAGTATAGCCGTTATGCAAAAAGTAAGGAAAACTACAGGCATATCAAACGATCTAGAAACAAATGAGGCAAAACAGATCGCAGAACACCTATACAACGGGTACCCTATAATCTACGGAGCGCAACACCTCAAAGGCGTGCTTATAAGATTCAAGAATTCACTTAACGAAAACGCTAAGATACACGCCTTAGTAGAAGTGTTACCAGAAGCCTGCCACAACAGCATCGAAGCGTGGCATCCCAGCAACTTGGATTTAAGAGCGTTATTCGTATTAGGAGAGCGAAGGTTGAAGAAGAGATTTGACACACTTATGGAGCTTGTAGAAAGATCTGGCTTTAAGTATCGCACCGTTTACACGGAAGAGACTGAGTTATTCAGCAGCTTAATGTCAATACTCTACCTACTAGAATACGCAACACTTTATCTAGCTGTACTAAGAGGTGTACCACCAGCGCCGACACCAAACATAACTTTGCTGAAAAAGAGAGTTGAGGAGAACTAGGCTACACCAACAAGCGCAGCCAACTCCCTTCTAGCAGCAGAGCCAAGCCTACTAGCAGCCTGTTCAGGCGGAACAGGGTTAAAGTATAACCCCGTGCCCACGTGTAAGGAGTTTCCTAGAAGAACGTTAGTATATACTTCAAAGTGCCAATGTAGCTGCTTAGACACCTTCTTTTCAGAGGATGAATGCAGCACTAAGGTGTATGGTGTAGAGTTAAAGGTTTTATCAAACGCACCCAACGCAGCACGCATAACCAAGGCAAGATCGTTTAACTCCTTCTGCCCCACCTTAAGAAAACTCGTCTGATGCCTCCGAGGGAAGATCCAAAATTCGTATAGCGTCGAAGGCGCCCAAGGAGAAAATACGATGTAGTGCTCACTTAATATTATCTGTCTTGGACCACCGGTCTCAATTGATACAACATTACACATGGGGCATATAGCCGTTTCGTGATACGTCTTTTGAAAGATTGTAGCTTCCTGCTCTATTATCGGAGGGAGCCTAGGAAGCGTAACCATGTTAAATCTGGTGTGCCCCCGCTTATGCTCAGAGTAAACTGACACATAGGTAACGCCTTTCTTCCCATAAAGCCACTTCATCCTATCCTGGATCACTCTCAGAACGTTTGACCACTGGTCAACACCTATAGTTGATAGAGTTTCAGAGTGATCTGGCGTCACAACCACTTCATAATGGTAGCCAAATGCAGGCTCGCTATAAAGGGGTGCATCGCTGTACCTTTGACTAGAGGAGAGGCTCACAAATGGTTTTTTGCTTGGGATGACCCTAATAGACCAGTTCTTAACCCTCTCATCTTCACTATCATACGCCTTAACCAATGTCCCTTGAGACTGCAGTAAAACCAATTCAGCTGGCGGCGTAAGATGCTCGTTGCCCGCGCAGTATAAGCAAACACCCCCATTTACATCTTCTTGGCCGCTACTCCATTCAACACCCTCATCACTCACTATACACAGAAGGTCTGTAAAATAGTCTTTTCTTATCTCAACCATAGGAGCAGCACCGCCTTAATCAATCTAACACCATAAATAACAACAAGGTCAACTACTTATGCTTTAATGATGATGTTGCGATAAGCCGTTGACGAGCACCTAGTTGTATATTGACGTGAATGAGCTTGCGAAGTTAGCCATGGGTTTTGGGGAGTTATGAGCCTCTCCTAGTAGGCACTTAAGCTTGCCTTGGGTATTTTGAACCATCTTCTGATGCGATTCTCGTCTCAAAGGTTTCACGCCTAATGGATTCACGCCTCTACTCTAGGTCAAGGCTCTTAAACTCGTCTGGGTGCCAAGGACCACTGTCAACCAAGAATAGAGGTTTGTCCCACTATTGCAGCACATCCTTGACGAGCTTCACATCCAAAGATGATCTGGTGAAGCTGCATCTGAAGGCTCGAACCTCCTTTATCCCATACCCACAGCAGCCCGTAGGTAAAGCCATAATGGTTTCAGCTTACCTTCTCCAACCTACAATCTATCTTCTGTTCAGCTTCACCCACAGCTACGCGCCTACGATACTTCTTAGGCTTCGGAAGAGAATCCATAAGGGCTGTGAAGGCCTACATACCGACACATTGGAAATACCTCCAATAACTTCAGCCACCTCCCTGTAAGATAGGCCTACGAAGCACAGCATCGCAGCAAGAACCTTCCTCTCCAAAGGTAATTTATTACGTTAAAAGACATTCCTGCTACGAACGGCCTTGACTGGCAGCTCATAAGCTCCCATCTTGATCAGGTGAGAGTATCCTCTCAAGGTTGTTCAGCTCATCAAGCAAAATCCCTAGACAAGGAACTCAAACCTTATCTTAACGGTATCCCTACGCTCAACACAACCGCTTAAATATTAGTTCGAGTAGTGTGTTTTTCTGCTTATGGAGAGAAGATCTGTGAAACTTCTAATCACGTTAATAGTGTTCATAGGTCTACTGATTTCAGCACTCTACGCCATCATCTTAGCCAAAACCAGTTTTCTCTCTT
>CALJAQ010000146.1 GCA_938029515.1 uncultured Nitrososphaerales archaeon | reverse complement strand
GTTCTTCTTTCGTTCGCAGCTGATCTACTTATGATAGTAGTTGCTTGGGAGCTCATGAGCATACCAACTTATGTGCTCGCTGGGCTAAGGAAGAGCGACCCATTTTCAAACGAAGCGTCTCTAAAATACTTCTTACTAGGCGCCTTCTCCTCAGGTATACTTCTCTATGCAATTTCATTAACTTACGGGTTAACAGGCACAACCAACCTAAACGCTGTGATGCGAGCCTTTCAACAATTATCCAACCCGCTGGACCCATTAACCATACTTATGTTAGCACTTTACATCGCGGGATTCGGATTAAAGATGTCAGTAGTCCCATTCCACATGTGGATACCAGACACATATGAAGGCGCGCCGACAACAATAAGCACCCTCCTCTCAGCAGGCACAAAGAAAGCAGGTTTCGTTGTAGTCATAAGGGTCTTCATAGCAGCGTTTCCGTTTTTAAGCGTAAACTGGACCGCTGCCTTCGCCATACTTGCCCTAGCCACCATGACTTTAGGAAACGTTGCAGCACTTACGCAAAGATCGGTGAGCAGGATGCTTGCCTACTCAAGTATAGCCCAAGCAGGCTATATTCTAATAGGGTTCGCTTTAGCATCCGGTTCAGCCAAGACGATTGCTCTCATCGGCATCTTGTTCCACGCGTTTAATCATGCGGTTATGCAGTCAGCTGCATTCTTGGCTGTAGCTGCGGTAGATCGTGCTATAGGTAGGGTTAGTTTGGATTCCTTTGCGTCGCTTCGACGTAGGATGCCTATCACATCTCTTTCACTAGCGATTTCACTGCTAGCCTTAGCTGGAATACCGCCTTTAAATGGGTTCTGGAGCAAACTCGTACTCTTTACTGCAGCTATTCAAGGCGATATGGCTTGGCTCGCTATTGCCGCTGTTTTGAACAGCGCGCTTTCACTCGGCTACTACGCTTGGGTCATTAAGCGGATGTATATTGATGAGCCTGCAGGTCTTGAAGGGGGGAGTAAGATTAGGGAGCCTCCGGTAATATCTGCAGTGCTTCTAATCGCCACAGCCATAACGGTAGTTGTTGGTATCTACCCCTCTTTAATCTACGATCTTGCTGAAGCCGCTGTATTACCATATCGATAAGCCTTAACTAAATCGGTTAACGGCGAAATCAGCTATTTCACATAAGATCTGTTTTGCTTCTGAGTTCGGCAGATCTTTTAGACTCATCTTCGCTTCTAAAGCGTATTTTACAGCGACTTCTGCAAGCATCTTTTTTGAAGCGTCTTCTTTATCCTTTATCCGCCTCGCGATTTTAGATCCATCACCCCAGTCTAAGATGTCGTCTTGAATCTGGTACGCTACTCCTATGTTAAAACCGTATTTGGATAGTGCTTCCACTACTTTCTCGTCTGCTGAAGCGACTTTTGCACCTATGGTAGCTGCTGCTTGAAAGAGGCTTGCGGTCTTCTTCTTTATGATTAGAAGATATTTGTCAAGCGGCACTTCACCTTCTTCAGCCTCCATCTTCATCTCCATTATTTCGCCTTCACACATCTGCAGCGCTGCTCTAGAAAGTTCTTCACCCACCATCTTTTTCGAATGTGATGCTATGTCTAATATTATCCCGAACACGAAGTCTGCTGTAAGTAGAGCGGGGTTAAAACCGTATTTTAAGTGGAAGGCTGGTCTATTTCTTCTTACAGTTTCGTCATCTATAATATCATCGTGTATTATGGATTCTGTGTGCAAAAGCTCCACTGCTACGGCTTCTCTGAGCGCATCCTTCTCTCTCCCTCCAGCT
This sequence comes from uncultured Nitrososphaerales archaeon, assembly GCA_938029515.1. Taxonomy (GTDB): domain Archaea; phylum Thermoproteota; class Nitrososphaeria; order Nitrososphaerales; family JAAOZN01; genus JAAOZN01. The sequence goes on along the minus strand of CALJAQ010000146.1, from coordinate 3,380 downwards.
GCCTTGGTTGATAGTAGTAGTATTATGGGTCTTATGCGCTTGCCACTATCTAACGCATGCCTCAAAAGTTCGTAGAAGGCTGAGTCAGAGTGGTTTAGAAGCTCAACGTTAAGAGCTTCGTCAACCATCTTAGCATACACCGATATCTTGTTTAGTAAATCGCCGGCTGCTTTGTTGACGCTCTGCATGCTCGCCTTACCTACCTTTCAAAGATGCCCTTTTTATCCTTGCCTCTCTTAGGAGCCATCTAGGTTTAAGCCACCTCTCTTCCACACCATCCTCCGTCTCCACAACTATTTCGTCTTCATCCTCCATCAACACTTTTTTAATAGGGTGTTTGAGTCTATGGGCGAAGTATTCTTTATCGGTTATAGCCCTTGAAACACTTCTATTCCTCTCTATTTTACCAAACCACTGTATGTTTCCGCTGTCAAATGATAGGTAGAGTCTAGCATAGCCCATCTCAGCATAAACCCTAAGGTAGCTCAGCTTATGGGGAAGCGCGTGATCCAAGACTATTTTGAACATTTCCCCTAATAAAAGAAGTACGACAACTTGATATATAGATTTTGCAGACGTAATGCTCAAATGGGCAGAACAATGATTGTTAGGGTTGGCGGATTATGTGGCATTATAGGTGTAATCGTAGTCTACCCGCTCATTCTACTGGCAACATCCTATTACCATAGCTTTAACTGGTTCAATAACGCGCTCAGCGACCTAGGTGTAGCGGGTGTTTCAGCAACTCTATTTAACACCGCATTAATCACAGGAGGGGTTCTGCTATTCACCTTCTCACTAGGCTTACTCAACTACATCAGAGGGTATGCAGCAGAAGTAGGGTGTTTTCTCCTACTTGCAGCCGCTATTTTTCTCGCAGCTATAGGTCTATTACCAGAAAACTATGGTAAGATACACTTCTACGTGTCAGCTGCTTTCTTTGCGCTAATCGTGCTTTCGCTGCTTGCTCTCGGTTCGTCTCTCATACTACAATCATCAAGGTTGTCAGGCATCCTAACGATAGGAGGTGCTATCCTTGCAGCCTTAATTTGGACCCTCCCTTGGCAAGGAGTTGCTATACCAGAAGCCGCTGCATCCCTAATACTTTCAGCACGTGTAGTAGCCTTTGCTCTTAAGATGCTGGTTAAATAGTCGATATGCCATACGATACGACGAACAGATGACGTTAATTATTACCCTTACCTTATGCCTACTCCATACAATTCTGATGCCGGAGAAGTTGTAAGAAGAGTAATATAAAAAGTTAACATACTACCTCTGTTTTGGTGATAGTGAGGTTCAGGCTCCAGTATTTAAATGCCCAATATGAGAAGGCTTTGTTGGATATTACTGATTCTGCGGCTTCCAATTAGCTCTACAGATAGAAGTGATAAGGGTTTACAGCAGGGTTGGGTTAAGTGCTTTGGCTCTACCGAAGTTTTATAGAGGGGTACAAGAGTTAAACCCTGCTATAAAAGTGTATGGAAAAGGTGTAATAAGTGGCTAGTGAAGGTTTACAGCAAGGTGCTCATGAGGCTAAATTTATGTAGTAGATCTATGGTAGGCTTTGATTCACCTTCAAACCTTTATAAGAAAGGTAGAAAACTCAATTATAGGGTGTTGCACTCACATAATTTTAAAGAAAAACATCTTCTTATCATCGATGATACACATAAGGTTATCTTTGATGATTTTCGTAATGTTGAGTTAGATGAGAAAGCTGATTTAATATTTGCTGACCCACCCTTTGGAATCAACTTTAAAGGTAATCTTGAAACTTACCATAGGATGCCTGACGCTCTTTCTTACGTTGAGGTTCCAAGAGAAGAGTATCCTAAGTTTATTAGGGATCTTGCTGAATGGTGCTATAGAAATCTGAAGCCTAATGGCAGCATGTGGCTAGTCTCAGGCTGGAACAACCTAAGGCATGTTCTCAACGCTGTTGAAGACGCAGGCTTTAAACAGCTAAACCACGTAATATGGAAGTATCAGTTCGGCGTCTTCACTAGAAGAAAGTTCGTTACATCACATTACCATCTGCTACTTCTAGTTAAAGATGAAGAAGATTACAAGTTTAATAAGCCGGAACATTACTCTGAAGACGTCTGGATAATTAAGAGACCGTACCACCACGGCGAGCAAACAGCAGGAAACGAGCTCCCAGACAAACTAGTCGAAAAATGCATTGAAACATCATCTAATCCAGGAGACCTTGTTGTAGATCCAGTATTAGGTTCAGGTACCACCCTGAAGGTATGTTTACAAACAGGTAGAAGATGCATCGGTATTGAAATTAATCCTGGTCTTGAAGAGAGGATTAAGAAGAAGTTGGGGTTAAACCTTTTTAGAAGCGGTAATATAATTGGGTTGTGCGGATAAGAAGTTAGGTTAGCAGCTTCCCATATGGGACGCTTATGCAAGAATTCTAAACCAATTATATATGATGAGTGATTTCCTTAGCCGCAACTCTCTTAAGAAATGTCAGAAATCTACAAATAGTCTAACCACAAGATACATCTACAAACCTCTTTGTTTGCTTCTTCAGGTCAAGGGTAAACGTGAACAAAACATGAAACCAGCTGGTTTTTTAGAAAGCATCTTAAGGGGTTGAATACATTTTAGCATCTGCAACCCCTTCTAAATTTCAGCCTTTTTAAGGTTCTTCATTACCCGCTCTTTTTGTACGCGAAAATATATACTTATCACATTGATGAAACGCTAAGCTACACTATGTCGCCCTCCAGCTTCCTAGCGAGCTTACCCTTCAGCTTTATATTGAGGTTAAAATCCTCTGGCTTTACCACATCAGAAGTTATTCTCTTTATCACAAGCCCGCACCTGTTATCAGGCAGAAGTTTATTCCTTATACACTGAGCATAAGAGCATGAAGGGCCTACGCAGACATCGTTCAACCAGCTGCACCAAATTGTGTGACCACGTATCAGCATAGCTCTCTTCGCGCATTTGAATGATATACATCTTGGCCAACATCTACCGTTATTATCAGGTCCCTCGTGTGGCAATCCTTAACAACCCTTCGTCACATAACCTTTTAAAGAGCAGCAATATATCTTTATTTATCTGATTTAAGGCCATATTCCAAGTGTCTTGATCGATTCTGCTACTCTCCCCACCCCAAGCATGAGTGCAGCTGCTCTCATGTCGACGTTATTTTTAACAGAAGTTTCATAGACAGATTTGAAGGCTGCCGTCATCTTTTCTTCCAGCTTTCTCTTAACTTCCGAAAGAGGCCAGTGGTCTCTATTAAGGTTCTGAACCCACTCAAAGTAACTTACAGTCACGCCTCCAGCGTTAGCTAGTATATCTGGCACCACAAAGACCTTATTATTATTAAGTATTTTATCTGCTTCAGGTGTTGT
>CALJAQ010000145.1 GCA_938029515.1 uncultured Nitrososphaerales archaeon | reverse complement strand
GCGGTAACAATAAAAGATCTTTCTAACTCTAAAGTGGTGGTTATATCTCATCAAGGTAGGGTTGGTAGATACGACTACATACCGTTGGAGCAGCATGCAGAGGCTCTCTCTAAGGTTCTTGGTAAGGAAGTTAAGTTCGTTGATGATGTATTCGGTCCAGCTGCACGGGAAGCAGTTTCGTCTCTCCAGAACAGTCAAGTTCTGCTCCTTGATAACCTCAGGTTTACTGCTGAGGAGAATGTGGAGTATACACCTGAGTCTGCAGCTAATACATATCTGGTTAGAAAGTTAGCTCCTTTGTTTGACGCATGCGTGCTGGATGCTTTTCCAACAGCTCATAGATCAACACCTTCGATAGTAGGGTTTGCCGAAGTTTTGCCTACTTGCGGCGGGAGGCTTATTGTGAAAGAGCTTAAAACGTTAAATAGAATCCTTACAGTCGCAAAGGGCCCCTACGTCGCTGTGCTCGGTGGGGCTAAGGTTTCTGACCGCATCGAGGCTATAGAGACATTAATTAGCAACAGGAGAGCTGACAAGGTTCTCCTATGCGGCTTATTAGCCAACGTTTTTCTACGCGCAGTAGGCAAGCTCCGCACACCACTAGGGGTAGATAAGGAGGAGCAGTACATAAAGAAGGCTCATAACCTTCTTGACGAGTATAGTGACGTGTTTGAATTTCCTTCTGATGTGGCTGTTGAGAGAAGCGGGGAGAGAGTTGAGGTTCAGATAGAAGATCTTAAGGAGGATGAGTTGGTTTACGATATAGGGCATAAGACTGTTGAAAGATACTCCAAGATTGTGCGTGGGGCAGGAACAGTATTTATGAGCGGCCCCCCAGGCTTCTTCGAAAAAGAAGATTTTGGCTACGGCACCGAGTCACTACTTAGATGTATGGCTTCATCATTTGCTACAACTATTGTTAGTGGTGGTCATTTAAGCGCTGCTCTGCAAAAGTTTGGTATCAGGGAGTGGATAGACCACGTCAGTACCGCTGGTGGCGCCTTGGTACTTTATTTGGCTGGTAAGAAGCTGCCGCTGATAGAAGCCTTATATAAAGCTGCGAAGCGTTGGAAGGCCAATAAATAGAAGAGGTGAAGATTACATATGAAGGTTAAAGTGGCTATTAATGGATACGGTGTGATAGGGCGCAGGGTTGCTGATGCTGTATCAAAGCAAGATGATATGGAGCTTGTTGGTGTGTGTAAGGTAAGCCCAGACTATAAGGCGCTCCTCGCTTTAAGTAAAGGGTTCAAAGTTTTTGCCGCAGACGATAAGGGTGTGGAGAAGTTCCGCAAGATGGAGCTGCCAGTCTCTGGCACAGTATCAGATATGGTGAAAGAAGCTGATATCATAGTAGATGCGACTCCAGGAGATGTAGGTCCTCAGAATAAGGAGATGTATGCTAAGGCTTCTAAGAAAGCCATCTTCCAAGGCGGAGAGGAGCATGAGTTAACGGGTTTCTCCTTTGTTGCGCAATGTAACTATAATCAGGCTTTGGGTAAGCAGTTTGTTAGAGTTGTTTCATGCAATACGACTGGATTATGTAGGGTCCTGAATGCGCTTGATAATAGGTTTGGTGTTGAGAAGGCTAGAGTTGTTATAGCCAGGAGAGCCGCTGACCCTGATGAAATTGGGCGTGGACCTATAGATGCGGTTGTGCTTGACCCTGTCACTCTACCTTCCCATCACGGCCCAGATGTGAAGACAGTCCTTTCTCACATAAACATAACCACCATGGCTTTAAAGGTGCCTACAACCCACATGCATCTGCATAGCCTCATCGTTCAACTAAAGGATAAGAGCGTTTACGCTGAGAAGGTTAGGGAAGTCTTCCGCCATACACCTAGAATTCTGCTCGTTAACAGCAAGCTGGGAATAAAGTCGACTGCACACGCATATGACCTTGGGCGCGAAATAGGGCGTGAAAGAAGTGATATATTTGAAAACATAATCTGGGAGGATTCGATTACAATAGAGGATTCTGAGCTCTACTTCTTTATGGGTGTACATCAAGAAGCTATCGTTGTGCCTGAAAATATAGATGCAATAAGGGCTATGTTCAACCTTGAGTCAGCCGAGAAATCTATAGAGAAGACCAACAGAAGCCTAGAAGTAAAGTCATCTCTAACATAGCGCATAAGTCAAGAAGCTTATCAGATTAAGTAGCAATCCAAGGCTTAGAGAAGAGAAGTTTTGTAAAAGGAATCTAAGAAGGTTGTCCAACAGAGATGTGGATAAAGAGTTATTCGACGCATATAAAGGTTAAGCGACTATGTAGTCTCCGAACCGCTTAAGAACTCAGTCAACGCTGCAATAATATTAGGTCGACTATTGTGCACTGTGAAGCTGTACTGGCAAAACGTTAGTAGCACATAGTTAGCGGAAGCTCTCGGTAAACGACTAATCGTTTTAATCCAAACCCCTGATGAGAGAACTGTTCACCCCGAAGAGATCGATGCTATAAGTTATATGCCTTTAGAGGAGTTAATGTGTTAGTTTGAGAAGAGGCTTAAAGAGAAGTCGAGGCACAACGGAGGCTCATATTGGATAGGTGGCACTAACCCATTTGGGCGTTCAGGCGATCATTCAGCATGTATTAGAGGAGGTTGAAGTCTAGAAATCTAAGAGCGTTAAAGGTAGCTGGAGAAATCGCTTCAAAAACTTGAGGAGAAACGTTATCCTGCATGTAAGGTAGATGGAAAATATACTCAAATCTCTAAGAATTCT
>CALJAQ010000144.1 GCA_938029515.1 uncultured Nitrososphaerales archaeon | reverse complement strand
AACCCTCTATCAGCTGGCCCCCTACTGCTTCTATCTTTAATTTAGCCTGCTTGGTGTATGATTTGACCACCACCTTTATTGGTGTTTCGATCTCTCCTGAGCCAAGTAGCTTATCGTAGCCTAGGGTTGTTAAGTTGATCTCCTTTGTGTTATGCGCTTGCGTTAGCTGCTCTAGATCGCTTAAGTTGATCCATTTAAGCGGCTTTGAACCTCTTTTCGGCTTCAGCGAGTCTCTGCTGAAGTGGTCTGGCGCATACTTTACCGTCCAGCTCCATTTGTGCTTATGCAGACCAGCTTTTCCCCGCCCCCCTTTTCTTCCACTTTTTCTATGCTGCCCTACTTGGCCCCAGCCGTGGGTTCTGGAGCCACGTAGCTTTCTTACTTTACGTAGCGAAGTTGGCATATCATTTACCCTCTCTTAAGCCGCACCATAATACTCATCTCTAAGATAAATCTGTTTAGCCAGCCATCTTTAGTCACAGCATAGTCGCTACAAGCTTTGATAGCTCTGGGTTTTCACCTAGAATGCCATCTTTATAAAGCCTTCTGCTTGAAGATGGGAAGCCTCCTCTTGGTGGATGAAGAGCAAAGAATGGTTTTATCGGCTTGAGTTGGTTTAGAGATATCTTGCACTCAGCCAGAGAGGCTGCTAGAGAAGCAACGTCATCAAACCCGAGCTTCTTGACAACATCAACGGTAAGCTTCTTATTCCGTGAGACTTTACCACGCTTCTCTAAGAGGTTTTTTATCAATTCAGCATCAGCGGTTGACCACGCAACATAGTCTTTAACCTTCTTGAGCATGCCTATAGCTGAAGGCGAATCGGCGACTAAAGTTGCTCTGAAGCGCCTATCTAGGTTAAGTAGGCGAAGTGTCGTTTTAGCCCAGTGTGGAACGTTAATCGTCCCCCTTAACCTTATGACTAACAGACAGGCCAAGCTGATCCACCTACCTAGTTGCAAAATTCAACTTATGCATGTTTTTGAACGCCGAGCTAACAGCATTGGTTATGGAAGAGGGGGTGTTTGTTGAGCCGAAGGTTCTTGTCCAAGCGTCTACAACACCAGCCAAGGAGAGAAGCTTCCTTACCGTTTCACCAGCCACCAAACCCAAACCTCTAGGCCCTGGGATTACTTCAACAGTAACACTTCCAGCCTTCCCCACTATTCTATATGGGACGCTATGTGGTCTTGAGCATCTACACTCCCAGCTCCCACATCCGAGTTTGACGGGTATGATGTTAAGTAGCGCAGCGTTTGTAGCTTTATCGATGGCACTTCTCATCTGCATAGCTTTACCTCTTCCTACTCCTAACCAGCCTGTAGAACCAACAGCAACTATTGCAACGAACCTTGTAACCTCACCCGCATCGGTCTGCTTCTGCACTATACCCGCGCTTATCACTTCTGTCTTAATATCTGGGAGCAGTGTTTTGACAATCTCAGCCTCTCTTATTCGATACCCCATTTCGAAGATGTGGTTAAGCGACGTTATCTTCCCGCTCTGTACCATTACACCTAGCTTGGTCCTAGGATTCCAGATTTGCTTCTCCTTTGATTCAAAACTCACTTCAACTTCACCTTCAACTCCTTCAACATCTTCGATTTAACCGCTGCCACGTGCTTAACATATTCTTCAGGCTTAAATCGGTGCGACAACAGGAGAGAGAACCTTCGCTTGTATAAATCAGGCGAAGAAGTAAGGAGCGAATTAGCGTATTCAGCTACATGCTTCCCAGATAGGTAATCTTCTTTTGGCAGAGAGTCAGGGTCAACAGGAACAGCGACACCAGCGTCGATAACACCCTTAACCAGAGCAGCAACTCTAGAACCCTTAACATAATGCTTGGAACCAAGATATAGGACAGCAGACTTTATACTCTTTTCTAAAGCTTTTGAACCTAGTAATAGACCTGTGAGGTATGCTGCTGGAATATTCTTCTTTGAACCTTTCCACCCGTATTTTGTGAGAGCATTTGAGGAGGCTGCGGCTATCACTGCATCCCCTTTTAACTTTGCGACGTGTATCTGACAGTATATAGTGTAGTTGCTCACGTGAACTGTGATGAACGGTTTCTTACCGTAGAGTAGGAGCCTCCTTTTCTTGTAGTCAGTTTTTCCTTCTCTCCTCCTTCTGAATACTGGTATGTAGCTCTTTGTAACGCTCAAGCTCTACTCACCTTTTCCACAAGCTCGTTTAGATGGCGTATGCTTCTCACCTGCCCCCCCTTGATCTTAAGATAAAGTTGGTCGAAGGTCTTATCTGTTATTACACCCCTGTCTCTGAGTAGCTTAAGCCTACGCCTTAACGCTCTAACATGTGTAAGCCAACGCTCCTTCCTCCCCATCCTTGCGCTTTTAGCGCCTTTTTTGCTTCCTGCACGTTTACTTTTTTTATCTTTGGTTGATCTATGTCTTCCTCTAGAGACACCCTTAGCAGGCTCAGCCCAGATCACCCCTCTTTTGATGAGGTTTCTTATAGATGCGCGAGTTATAGCATCTGCGATCTCATCTGCTCTATTTGGGTCTAATCTGACTCGGCTAACCCCGACTTTCAATATGTCTGCGGCAAGCCTCTTTTTAGCGCTTAGATTCATGGCTTTACTCTCCCAGCTTTAGACCAGTTGGGTTAAGAACCTTTATGCCCATCTCCTTCGCTTTAGCTATTATTTCAGCCCTCTTCTTCGCACCTACCGTAGAAGCTATTCTAACAGCGTCAACATTAGGATTAAGGTGTTTAAGATCAGAGGTGTTGTGGACGAGTACATCTCTGAAGCCGCTTGGGTGCAACCCTCTAACAGAAACAGGGCCTCTATAACCTACCTTTACGATCTTAGGCCAACCCTTGACGCATAGCCTCATTTTACTATCTATACCCTTTGGTTTACGCCAAGATGGTTTCAGCCTCTTATATCTCCAGCTCTCTTGCCTAACGAATCTTGGTCTATTCGACGAAATCTTCTTTCGAAGCGTAAGCATCTGCTTAATGTCTGATTTACTGCTCATGGGTTGACCCCCTTCTCGTAGATGTATATACCATCTAAGAAGACCCGTTGATCCTTTCTTTTAACCCTTGTAGCCTGCTCGATGTTAGCCGCAGTCGCACCTACATGTTCTTTATCTATGCCACTAACTATAACGTCTTCACCC
>CALJAQ010000143.1 GCA_938029515.1 uncultured Nitrososphaerales archaeon | reverse complement strand
TGAGGATCCAAGAAGCCTTCGACGACTTAGGGGGAAGGTTTGAAGCAAGATTAAGGGAGCAGAAAATCGTCACAAGGTCAACAAGAACCAGAGAAGGAGAGATAAGCCTGGCAAACCCTGTAGCGATACTTGAAGCAAAATTCGACCTAAAGGTCCTTGACAGACTGCACCAACCATCTTTCGTAGGCATAGAACGCATAACAACAGAAGAATTAATCTACCTCATCTACGAAATTGTAGCCCTAAAACCAACACACTTTCAAATGCTAGGCATGGATGTAGCTCTACCAAAAACCGTCAGACTCGAATTTCTAACCAAGATAAACGAAAGCTGGGGTGAAAGCGAAGAGACTTGGCTAGACATAATAGCCGTCCCAACAGACTACTCCATGGACCTCAAAGAAGACGAACCCAATTTCACTAAAACCACGCTCACACCACTCGTAGGCTCAAAAGCATACCTCCTATCAAATCACACTGTAAAAAGATTTCTCTGCGTCGAAGATGGGGTAGCAGTAGGGGATCTCCTGGGCTTCAACATACCCTTAACCGTAGACATAGAGAGCGTAGTAAAATACCATACAGGAGTCTTCGGATTTACAGGCTCAGGCAAATCCAACCTAACCGCCTACCTAATCAGAAAAGCAGTCGAAGTGATACCAGACCTCAAAGTAGCAGTCTTCGACGTAGCAGGAGAGTATTCAATACACCTACTAGACTTGATAGCAAAAAAAGGCAAAGTCTTCACCACAGAAGACTTCAGAGAAGACCTATCAAACTTCCTAAACTCGCAAGCCATACCAGAAACGTTAGAAGAAAGATTAAGTGAACAAACACTCAAAGAAGAAGTAAAAAGGCTCTTCGAAGAAAAGAGAATCCAAAGGTTAATAGTAGAAGACAGCGAAGAATTCAAAATTGACCTAAACCTTATAATTTTAGCCCTAAAAAATATACACGAAGCAGGCAGAGCCGGCGGAATATCAGCCATACTCAAACTAAAAGAAATCACAGCACATCTAATAGGAGAAAAAGGATACGCCGCAGATACTGACCTAGCAGAGTTAAAAGAAGAGGATAGAGAATACCTCAAGAAGAAGTTAGAAGAACTGCTCAAATCAGCACCAGACCGATCTTCACTTAAAAGCGACTTAACCCTTATTCTAGATCACCTTGAAGAAATCAGCACAACACAGCCAAGCGGAGAAGAAGCGCAGACACTAACCCCAAGCAGAGTAGCAAGCCTAATGCTGAAAAGCGACGCTCAACCCATAAACATTTTATACATACCAGAACCGGATCAAGCGAGGCTAACCGCAGCGAAGCTCATCCGCACACTCCTCCAACTAAAGAAGACAAAGGGGGCGAGAAGAAAAGTTCTGATAGTCTTAGATGAGGCGCAGGAATTCATACCGGATAGAAGCCAGAAGACAGACTACTCAGACGAATCAAACAGAGCGGTTGAAACCCTACTTAGACAAGGCAGAAAATATAGGGCACACTGCTGGCTCAGCACACAAAGAGCAGCCCACCTAAATGTCAACGCCCTACAACAGTTACACAGCTACTTCGTAAGCACGCTCCCACGACTCTATGACAGAATCGTTATAGCAGACGCCTTCTCACTAAGCTACGATATACTAGAAAAGACGACCGAGCTCGACACCGGCCAATGGCTCTTCGTCTCCTATAAGGCTACCAAGCAGAAGAACGTACCAGCATTCATACAGACACCGAACAATGAGGAGATACTGCTCAAGAATCTAGGTGCAAAGGGTTAACGTTATGCTAGAGCGAGTTGTTTCGCAGCTTCACATAAAGCAGCTATTAAACTATGAAATAACCAAGATATTTTTTAGAAATAAGCTTTATGTGTTTAGATGTGAATGACGCCTTACAGCTAAACAAGTTATGACTCCATCTTTAACCGAGTCCTTAAAGGCTCTTCGTAGAGCAGTGGGTTGGCTGGTAGGTGCTTAGCATAACGGCTATAGTAGTTGAACTCTTCTCTCGTAAAGACTTTAAACTCGTCATATAGGCTCCAAAACTTCCTACCGTCGTCAGCAAACATCAAGACAAGCCTACCACTATTGAGCTTCTCGGCGACTTTTTGAGCAGCAGCATACACAGCTCCGCTAGAAGGGCCTACAAATAGAGCCTTTGTGTAGGCAAGAGTTTTAACAGCGTTGAACGCTTCGCCATCACTTACCTTGACCCATTCGTCAATCAATTCGATTCTTCGGCGAAGCAGTTCGGGTGCAGCTGACTCCTCTAGGTTTCTAAGTCCTTGGATGTGATGGGCTCTCTGAGGCTGCACACCTATAACCTTCACATATGGATTCTTCTTCTTAAGGTAGGCTGCTACACCAGTCAGCGTGCCTCCTGTGCCCACACCAGCTATAAAGTGTGTGACATCTCTTAAGCTGCCCCAGATCTCTGGGCCTGTGCCTTCGAAGTGTGCGTAGAAGTTGCTTTCGTTGGCGTATTGGTTCAGCATCACATATCTTTCTGGGTGGGCTTTGATGATTGCGTTAGCCAGAGCTATGCATTGATCTGTTCCAGGTCCTGCTCTGGGGCATAGGTCGTCTTCGGTCTCAAGAAGTTTTGCTCCTATTCTTCTTATCAGCGTCTTGGTTTCTTCGCTGGCTTTTGACGGGATGATTAGCTCGGCTTCGTAGCCTAATGCCTTTGCTATCCCTGCTAGTGCTATGCCTGTGTTGCCTGAAGTCGGTTCGAGTAGTATGGTCTGCCCTCTTTTTAGGATCTTCCTGTTTTCAGCGTCTTTTATCATCCATAGTGCTGCTCTGTCTTTTAGTGAGCCGAAGGGGTTGAACCATTCTAGTTTAGCGTAGAGTGCGACCCTATCTCCTGGTGAAGATAGTAGGATCTGCGGGGTGTTGCCGACGTGCTTTAAGATGCTGGTGTAGCTTTGCATATTCCTCACATTTTAGAAGTATTGTACGCCGTCAGCTTCTAATACGAGGTCGTTTAGAGTAGCGGCTCCAACGAGCTTAGCTTCGCTTAGTATCTGCTCTCTTGGTATGCCTAGTAGTTGGCAGCTTCTTTCACACGCCATGATCCTTACACCAGATTTAACCGCTTGGTCTAGAACTTCTTTTAAGGTTGGGAAGTTTCCTATCTTGATCTTCTCCGCCTCTCCTTTCTTTAACACTGTAACGCCTTTGATTACGAAGTAGACTGTTGCGTCGATCTCTGTTGCCGCTGCTGTTGACGCTAGGATTAGGGGTGCGTAGAGGCGTTCAGGTGTGTCTACTCCGCTTGTCTGCACATAGAGCATCTTTTTTCTCTGCACACTCATTTACTTCACCTTCTTTATGAAGAAGTGAATGTCTTTGCCGTTCTTTTGGATTGATAGTATGGTGTGCCCCACTCTGTTCGCCCAGCGTGTGATATCTTCTTCTGACGCTGGGTCGTCTGCTACTACTTCAAGCACTTCGCCTACTGAAAGGGTGTCTAGAGCCATCTTGGTTCTGAAGACTGGTTCTGGGCAGTATAGTCCTCGTAAGTCTAGCTTATTGGCGGTCTTCTGCCCGCTCAAATCCACTCTATTTTTGTAAGGTATTTGGTGGTAAATAAACATAACGCTGTTATTAGGGTGAGTTTGTCAAGATAAGCCCAGCTTATCTCTAGGTTGTAGAGCATTATGAAGAGTCTTAGGAGCTCTGTGGTTGATGTTATGGTTGATCTTGGTAGGAAGTTGTTGTGGAAGGCTTCGAGCCTCCTCTTCACCTTTGTGAAGGTATGACTCTACGCTATTCCTCTAGCTGCCTGCTCATACTCTAAGCCAAGCTCTTCAATGCGTCTACATACCTTGGTTCGTGATCCACTAGTATGATTGGCTTATTCTCACAGCGAAGTATCTGCTCGAGGAAGAGTTCTGCATCCAATACGCTTCTCGTGTATGATACTCTTACCGCAAGGACCTCCCCTGCATCCCTAGCCACCCATACATAGACCTGATCTCCATGAAGCTTGGTTTCATCTACTGCAATATACCTCCTACGCTTCTTCTCAGCTCCTTCAACACCTTCTTCAGAGCATGGTACCACTGCCTAACAGCTTCATATGAGAACCCCCTCCATATGCTCCTCAAGATGAAGTAGAGTAATGTATAAGAGCTACAAGAACCATCCCAAAAGGGTACCTTACTCCTCCTAAATACACCACACCCACCCTAACCCTCATAAGATAATCCAACCACACATAAGATTAAGGGGAGAATGACTACACCATAAGTACGCTAGCCAAAAAGTTAAACAAGATGAAGAACG
>CALJAQ010000142.1 GCA_938029515.1 uncultured Nitrososphaerales archaeon | reverse complement strand
TCATCAACCAAGATCATCGATGATAGCAGCATAGCAACCACTCTTATCCAACCCACAAAACAAGGCGTTCACACGATGCCTTAAACGCCTCCCCCATTATATCCTCATCGCATCAACTTAGCGTAGTTTGACTTGATGGTCAGTTGTCTTTTTCTCTTAAGGTTCGAAGGGAGGGGTCATCCTCACTCTTATGTCTTGGTTTTAAAGATAGAGTTTTCTCTTCGAGGCTGTGTTGTACGGCCTATACTTCTTTGCTCTAAGTTTTAGGTGTGTGATGCTTTAGAGCCTTTTGTTAGAAGGTTTCGTGTAGCTGTGTGGTGAGCCTAGATGCAAAACACGTATACTACCCCTCTGTGGGCATATAGGTGCTGCCCTATTAAGGCGCTAAGCTAACATCGCAAGCTCCCCATTAGGTAACAGCGCCTAACTCTGCAATCTAACTCTATCTTCTTCGGCCAGAAGATCGTCTAAGACCATGAGGCCTCTCTTTACCTCCTCTTCAGATATCACCAGCGGGGGGAGGAACCTCAAGACGTTCTTTCCAGAGTAGAGGAGGATTACACCCTTTTTAAGCGCTGAGAATAGGATGTTCTTAACATCGAACCTCAGCTCTAAAGCTAGCATCAACCCTCTACCCCTAACTTCTCTAACCACTCTATGCTCCTCTCGAAGCCTTTCAAGCCCCTTCATCATCTTATTCCCCAAGCACTCAGCCCTCTTCACAAGATCATAGTCTTTTAAGTAGCGGAGAGTCGCTAACCCAGCTGCGCAAGACAGCGGGTTGCCGCCGAAAGTAGAGGTGTGGTCTCCAGGGTTGAAAGCCGACATAACATCTTCTGAAGCGATAACAGCGCTTAAGGGAAGGCCTCCACCGATCCCTTTCGCTACACACATTATGTCAGGCTTGGCTGATGTGTGTTGGTGCGCCCACATCTTTCCTGTTCTAGCTAAGCCGCTTTGAATCTCGTCGAAGATCAGTAAGCAACCCTTCTCATCAGCGATCTTACGTAAAGCCTCTAAATAGCCTTCTGGTGCTGGGTGTACCCCGCTTTCACCTTGAATGGGTTCGACGAAGATGGCAGCTGTTTTATCTGAAGCAGCATCATAAGCCTTCTGCTCATCCCCATAAGGCACAAACTTCACATCTGCAAGAAGAGGCTCAAAGGGAGACCTATACTTAGGGTTCCAGGTTATTGACAGCGCGCCTACAGTCTTCCCGTGAAAAGCGCCTGACGTGGCTATAATCTCTCTCCTACCTGTGGCCTTACGCGCCAACTTTATAGCGCATTCAACCGCTTCAGCGCCGCTATTACCAAGGTAGATCTTCGTCAGACCTTCTGGGCTTATAGAAGCAAGCGCCTCTAGAAAATCTGCTCTAGTGTCGTTATAGAGTGAGCCGTGGCACGTTATCAGCTTAGATGCTTGATTCTTGACCGCTTCTACCACATAGGGGTTGCAGTGCCCTACTATCGCTACACCATACCCTCCCATGAAGTCTATATACTCTCTCCCATCAGCATCCCAGATCTTAGCTCCTTCGCCTCTAACCGCTGCAACAGGATACTTCTGGTAGACTGGTGCGAGGTATCGGTCTTCTTTGGCGAATAGAGATTCTTCACCCACTGTAGATCACCGTGCACTCTTTGCCTTTCAACGCAGCTGAAATTGGGTTTTCAACAACACCAGATGCGATGATGCTCTCTTTGACGCCCAGCTGGATAGCTTCTAGGGATGCGAAGACCTTCTTCTCCATACCGAACCCAATTTTAGGTAGCAGACTCCTCGCTTCCGCCGCTGAAATCCTTTCGACGAGCTTACCTTCTAATATAAGCCCCCGCACATCCGTTAAAAAGATTACTTTATCAGCCTTTATGCTCCCTGCAATATACGCTGCTGCTCTATCGCCGTCAACATTCAGAAACTCGTATTCGTCCCCAAGGGCTACTGGTGAAATTACCGGCAGGTAGTTTCTTTCGAGGAGTAGGTTAAGTAGGTTAGCTTCGACGCTCTTGATTTTACCAGTGTAGCCTCCATCTATGATTCTCTTTCTACCGCTTTCATCCACGATGATAAGCTTCTTTTTACGCTCAGCCCTTATTAGAGCAGCGTCTACACCAGATAACCCTAATGCCGGTATGCCTACACGCTGCAGTGCGGTGACTATCTCTTTATTCATCTTACCTGACATAACCATATTGTATATTACCACGGTCTCCCAGTCTGTGTATCTGCTTCTGATGCCCTCTGGTGAGACTATGAACTTCTGCTCTTTGCCGAGTTTCTCCGCAACCTCAGTGACTTCTTTACCTCCCCCATGAACCAAGACCACCTTATTTGTAGATGAGGTTGCCTTTAGATCCTCTAAGATACTCGGGTTCACACCTTCTCCTAATATGCTGCCTCCAACCTTAACTACGATAAGCATCTTATCTCACACAGGGTGTAAGCCACCTACTTTAAGACCAGAGCGCTCGTCGAAGCCAGCCATCACATTCATACACTGCGCAGCTGAGCCAGCTGCACCTTTGACCAGATTATCTGTCGCTGAGAGCAGCACGAGTCTGTTAGCGTGCTCATCCAACTCAAAGCCGATGTCGCAGAAGTTAGAACCTATTACAATCTTTGGGTCAGGGTATCTGTAGAGCCCCTTCCTATCCCTAACAAACCTAATGAATGGCTCCTCCTTGTAGAAGCTGCGAAGGGTTCTCCACACCTCTGGCACAGTCAGCTGCTTCTTAGGGTAGGTGTGAATGGTGCATAGTATACCCCTAACCATATTTACTGCGTGAGGCGTCATAGAAACCGTCACCTTCTCATTTGCAAGTATGCTCAGCTCCTGCTCTATCTCAGCTGTGTGCCTATGCCCAACCGGCTTATACGGTCTGATGACACCGTACCTCTCAGCGTGGTGTGTGCCTAAAGTAGGTTTCGTACCCCCTCCTGACGAGCCTATCTTAGAATCAACCACTATATGCCTCCTATCTATTAGATCCGCTTTGACGAAGGGTGCTAAAGCAAGTATAGAGGTTACAGCCATACATCCTGGGCAAGCTACGAGCCTCGCGCCCCTTATTTCATCTCTATAGAGCTCAGGCACACCGTAGACGAAGCGCTTTAGGAGTTCAGGGTAGGGGTGCTTATAGCCATACCACTTTTCGTAGTCTTCTGGGTTGCGTAATCTAAAGTCTGCGCTTAAGTCTATGACCTTTAAGCCGCTTTCTATCAACCTAGGCATAATCTTAACAGATTCCCCGTGGGGCACCGCTGTGAAGACGAGGTCGCAGTTTGACGCGATCTGCTCAGCCGACGGGTCTGTGAACCGCATATCAGTTAAACCCCTTAGATTAGGGTGGACTCTAAAGACGTATTCTCCACTATATTTTCTCGATGTAGCGTAAACTACATCAACCTTATCGTGTTGAAGAAGTATTCTAAGAAGCTCTCCACCTACATACCCTGATCCGCCTATTACACCTACCTTCACTTTTTCACCTCCTGGCCTGAGATATGGCATATTCCACTATCTCATCAGCTATACGAGTGTTAGTTGCGCTTTGAGCGCCTCTGAACTCAACGGTTGAATTCACCTCATGCACTAACAACCCATCCGGACCCTCCATCATATCCACGCCGAGCACACCACCGCCAACAGCGCCAGCAGCCTTTAAAGCGATCTCCTCTAACTCTTTAGAGAAGGGGCAGGGTTCGGTTGAACCCCCTCTTGCAACGTTCGTCCTCCATTCTCCAGCGGCGGCTACACGGTAAACCGCGGCTACAAGACGCTCCCCTACAACTATACACCTGATATCCCTAGGTGGACGTTTAACCTTCTCTTGCACGTAGAAGATCTGGTTTAACGCACCGTTCATCTGGCTTCTGAGCTCGATTACTGCCTGCGCCTCCTCCCTATCACGTAGTGCAACCACCATCCTCCCCCAACTCCCTACGAGAGGCTTTAACACAACCGGGTAGCCTATTTCTTCAGCAGCCTGTAGAGCAGATTCTGGGGTGAATGTGATGAGGGTCTTCGGCGTAGGCACACCCGCTCGAATCAACATCAGCGTTGACCAGAGCTTATTGCCGCAGATCTCTGACACAGAAGCTTTGTTCACAACCATGAGACCCTTACCCTCTAAGCAAGCTGAAGCGTACGTGCCTCTTGAATGGCTTATGCACCTCTGCAGAACAACATCACCGTAGGCTTCGCCAGTTCTAGACTCATTAAGGTTGAATATGATGTGCTTAACATCTACTTCTTTTACGTCGATTCCCTTTGACTTTGCGCTCTTAAGCAGCTCCTTTTCGTCCCAGCGTATACGGTCGTAGAGCAGGGTCAGGGTTGCCATTCTACCTTTATTCTCCCCAGTCCTCGCTCATGCTTTCTGCAAGTCTGAGAGATACTTCGTTTTCACCTTTAACAACTTCATAGTTCAGTCCACAGTCTGGGCAGGTCACGATCTCGCCTGACACCGCGTCGTCTGGCACGTTTATCTGGGCTTCGCATTCACTACATTTCGCATACATTCTATTCACTCACCCCCTTCTTTCCTTCAAACATATTATAGGCTGTTGTCGAGGGTAGACCCCAAAGCTCTATGAAGCCCTCGGCAGCCTTCTGTCGGAAGGTTGATGCCCTATCGTAGGTTGCGAGTTTAATCGCGTACAACGACTTCTTAGCGTTTCTACCAACAACCCTAAGCCCACCTTTATAGAGCTTTAACCTTACACTACCATCCACAGCCCTCTGTGTCGAATCTATGAAGGCGTCAAGGTTCTTGCGCAGCGGGTCGACCCAGAGACCTGCGTATACCAGCCAAGCCCATTCTCTATCAACCAACTCTTTGAACGCGAGTTGATGCCTAGTCAACACCATCTTTTCAAGGTCTTTATGCGCCTCTATGAGACACACCGCCGCTGGACACTCGTAGACCTCCCTCGACTTTATCCCAACCAGCCTATCTTCTACGTGATCTATTACACCAACACCATGTAGACCAGCCTTTTCATTAAGGGCAGATATCATCGCAACAGAATCCATTTCAAAACCATCCATGGAGACAGGTACACCATTCTCAAACTTTAGCTCTATGTACGCGGGTTCATCAGGTGTCTGGGAAAGCGGTCTAACCCATTCGAAGACATCTTCAGGGGGCTCGAAGTCAGGCTGCTCAAGAGGCCCGCTTTCTATCGATCTACCCCATAGGTTTTGATCTATGCTGAATATCGATTTTTCAGCTTCAATCGGCACTCCACGCTCTTTTGCATATTGTATCTCCTCTTCTCTAGATAAGTTCCATTCACGGACAGGCGCTATGATCTTTATGTCTGGATCTAGCGCCTTTATTGTAATGTCGAATCTGACTTGGTCGTTACCTTTCCCAGTGCAGCCGTGCGCGATTGCGTCTGCATTTTCTTTATGCGCGATCTCTACGAGCTTGCTTGCTATCAGCGGTCTAGCTAAGGCTGTTGAAAGTGGGTATTTGCCTTCGTATAGCCCGTTGGCTTTTATGGCTGGGTGGATGTACTCTTTTACAAACTCTTCCTTTGCATCTACACTATAGTGCCGCTCGACGCCGATCTTCTCAGCTCTCTGCGCGATAGCCTTCAGATCTTCTTGCTGCCCTACATCAACCGTCACAGTAACTACTGTAGCATCATACTTCTCTTCAAGCCACTTTATGGCCACGGAGGTGTCTAGGCCTCCGGAGTATGCTAATATCACCTTAGTCAAGGCAAGAAGCTCCAATAGGGCAATGTTTATATCTTTTTTGGTACTATTCGTATCAACTTGGGATATGTCTGACTCAATTTCGGTCAAAACTACCTTAATTCAAGCGGTGAGGGACGTTGTCGATAGCGACCTTTCCATTCAAGATGCGCTCTATAGGGGTTATGGGAACTTATCTGCTATAGCTAGAGTGTTAAAACCTCTTGTAAAAGAGAGGATTAGACGCGAGGTTAAAGTTGAGAGCATAGTAACATCGCTTAAGAGGATTAGGGGAAGATATAAAGTCGCACCTAAGGATATTCTAAACGTGGTTATGAACAGCACTGTGACTGTGCGCACAGATGTTGCTAAGGTTTCTGTCGAAAAGAGAAAGAAGACGCTGGAGGCGGTTGGGGAGATACTTCTCAGCTACAGGGAAGAGTTCCTCCAGATCTCTGAGAGCATAGATGCGATTACACTACTTTTCGACCAGCGGCTTTACAGCGAAGTGGTTAAGCTGTTCAGAGGCGACGAAATACTGGAGAGCAGCAAAGAGCTAGCTGCGATAATAGTCAGAAGCCCAATCGAAATAATAAGAACACCAGGCTGCGCCGCTTCATTCATCACACAACTATCAAGAAGGCACATAAATATAGAGGACACGATAAGCTGCTACACCGACACCATAATAGTGGTGAATATGGTTGATGCTGGGAGAGCTTTTGCTGCACTCACAGACTACATAGCTTCTGCAAGAAGGTTAAAGGAGGAGGCTGCAAAAAAGAGGAGGGTTGAAGAAGGTGCGTAAAAGCGTCTTGAGGAGAGGGAGGCTGCCAGCAAAGATGGATAAGCGTGCATTAGAGTATACTAGCTCCTTAGCTGTTGACGAAGAGATCTTTGAAGCAGACCTTAAGGTGACCAAAGCCCACGTCGCTATGCTGATTAATCAGAAGATAATCCCCTTTGAAGCAGGTGCGAAGATACTCTCTGCGCTCACCAAGATACAGGCTCAGGGTTATGAGGAGTTAGCGAAGGATGGCTTTGAAGACATACACGAAGCGATAGAATCTAAAGTTATAGAGGTGGTTGGCGAGCATCAAGGCGGCTGGATACACACAGGCAGATCAAGAAACGATGAAGTAGCGACTTGCCTTAGAATTAGGTTAAGAGAGTATCTTATAGAGGTCTCGGAGAACCTCATCAACTTACTGCAAACAATATTAGAGAGGGCAAAAGGTGAAAAAGACACCTTAGCACCCGCATTTACCCACACTCAGATAGCGCAGCCTACAACCTTTGGGCACATACTCCTAGCACACTTTAACGCATTAACACGCGACCTAAGTAGATTACTTGAAGTCTATAATAGAGTAAACTGTTCACCACTAGGCTGCGGGGCCTTAACAACCACAGGCTATAATATTGATAGGCGGCTAACAGCAGACCTCCTAGGCTTCAAAGACATATTAGACAACTCTATTGATGCAGTAGGCTCGAGAGACTTCATCTTAGAAGCTATGGCTGCATACGCTATACTAGCCGTAGACATCAGCAGACTATGTGAGGAGATAATACTCTTCAGCTCAGACGGCTACAGAATGGTTGAGTTGGCCGATGAATATTCATCGACAAGTAGTATAATGCCGCAGAAGAAGAACCCCGACTCGGCAGAGGTGGCTCGCGCTAGATGTGCGCATACAGTAGGTATGCTAACTGCATCTCTCACAATCTGCAAAGCGTTGCCATTCTCATACAACAGAGACCTACAGGAGCTTAACAAACTGCTCTGGCAGAGCTCCAAAACAACGTTAGATACGCTTAAGATAGTTGAAAGGATGATTGCTACGCTTAAGGTTGACAGAGCGAGGATGAAGGAGCTTGTGGAACAGAGCTATTCAACTACCACTGAGCTGGCAGATACGATAGCGAGGGAATGCGGCATACCATTTAGAGCAGCGCATACAATAGTAGGTATGGTGGTTAGGAAAGCGTTGGAGAAGGGTGTTGAGCCGAGTAAGATAAGCCTTGAGATGATAAACACATTTTCCAAGAAGGTCTTAGGTCGAGTCTTAAATATATCTGAGGAGGCTATTAGAAACTCACTTAACCCATCTACATTTATCAGCCGACGGAGAGTAGAAGGGGGGCCGGCGCCGCAGACCCTGGATAAGGCTTTAAGCGATGGGTGGCTTTGGTTAAAGGAGAAGCTTACATCAATTAGGGAAATGAGGGCGGAGTTAGAGAGGGCTGATAAGAGGCTTGTGAGAATTGTTGGGAAGTATATATCTCAACTATAATATCTTAACCTCGCCGCCAATAGCAGATTCTATTACACTAACCCCTAAAGAGAGAAGCCTAGATTTAACATAACCCAGATCCTCACGGTAGGTGTTCACGAACACAGAGGGGCCTGTCTGCATAGAGAAGAAAACAGGCTTACCTTCACGCCTAAGCTCTTTTACACACTTAATCACATTTAGAGATTGAGGCTCATACACTATCAGCCCCAGTCTACCGGTTTGAATAAGCGCGTGTAGCTCAAGCGTATCCCTCTCAGCTAAAATACCCACCCTAACCAAATCGCCTTCCAAAATAGCTCGATGCATCTCCTCAACCCTACTTTGAGCAGATCTTACACGTGAATCAAAGAATGGCGAAGCAGTAACATCCTCGTGCACAACATCGGTGCGGATGTTCGAATGAATGGGCACAATCAACATCCTAAGATCAAGTGTACCTCTATCCCCTATACGTGCAGCGTACGACGATTGGTCATCTACACCAGCATACCACCTAGCATAACCGCCAACTACACTCTTACAAGCAGAGCCGGCAAGAAGCCTAGCCAACCTAGATATGAAAGTTAGATCCCAACCCCAGTCTTTAGATAAGCCAGATGCAGAGTAAGCAGCCGCGGCTAGAGCCGCGCCGCCTGAGGATGAGAAGCCAAGCCCTTTTGACTCCACATACGTTAGGCTATTGGTTGAAAATACTTTAGCGCGATAGGTTATGCCGCTGAACTGTCTTATCTTATCTAGAACAATTTGGCACCGCTTCAACTCCTGCTGAGACGACTTCACACCATTAATCCACAGTTCATCAGCGCCAAACTCTCCGAATTCAACCTCAGTTTCCGTCCAGAGTGCATCGACATTTGCGGAGATGCTATCGTGGTAAGGTATGCGTAGAATACGATTTCTTAACCCGTGATACTTAATCAGCCCCTGTATAGGGTGAGCTCTCGCTTTAGCCTTCAACTGACCTCCTATACGAAGGGGTAATCTAAAAATATGGTGTTTAAACCTCTACTTCAAGAACAAGAAGACCTTTTGACCCCTCTGACTTCAAGACCCTAATTATCTCTCTAGGAATATCGGCAGCGGCCGCATCTGCTCTTATTGCAAGTGTTCTAGGACATACATATCCACTGCGTCTAACAACAACATCTTCCTCATGTGTAAGCGTCAAATTTGGAGAACCCTTAGCGGAGAAGCGGAAGACCAAGCCGCTTACGGTTAGGGTAAGATTCACTAAAGATGCCCTTCTTAGAGCATCTTTGAACCTCTGATCTAGGTCTATACAAGCCTTATCAGCACCGACTCCTATGATGCAGTCTCCTCTGTGTGTAAGATGTAGAGACTTTGTGATCTCGAATGTCGTCTTATGTGTTGCGTTGATATTCTTATGCCCGCTGAATGTGATACGCTCATAAATCCTCAAACCTTTACCCCCATGTTAATGTTTAAATTTACCTATTAAGAAAGTATAGACAAGGGATGTTATTATGTTTCCGGCAGCAGCAGGCTACGATAGAGCGATTACAGTATTTTCACCAGACGGTAGGCTATATCAAGTAGAATACGCGATAGAAACGGTAAGAAGAGGAACCTTAGCAGTTGGGATAAAGGCAGCAGACGGCGTCGTGCTAGCGGTAGAGGAGAAGACTAGAAAACTTCAGAGCCAAACCAACGCGCAAAAGATCTTTCAAGTCGATGAACATATAGCTGTAGCGGCAGCTGGCTACATACCAGACGCAAGGGTTCAAGTCGACCACGCAAGAATATTCGCTCAGAGCAACAGACTCGTCTACGATGAACCCGCTGAAGTAGAAACCATAGCTAGAAGAATAGCTGACATATGCCAACAGTTCACCCAATATGCAGGCGTCAGACCATTCGGTGTCTCACTTATAATCGCAGGTGTAGACCGAAACGGACCCTCACTCTACCTGACAGATCCGAGCGGAACCTACCTCGGCTACGAAGCTGTGGCTATAGGTGCAGGAAGCGACCAAGTTATAGAATACCTTGAACAGAACTATCAGCCCAATAAGAAGCTTGAAGAAATGTGTGTCCTCGCGATAGAGGCAATATACACCGTCAGCGAAGATAAATCTGGAATCAAGCATATAAAGATAGCTACAGTGGATACTGCAACAAAGAAGATGAGGTTCCTCACAGAAAAGGAGATAGAAGAGCTGGCCAGCAGAGCTAGAAACCGTGAGAAACCCAAGCAGTAGGAAGAACATTGATTAGCATCTTAAGGAGCCAATTTATATAGCCCAGTTTGATATCTTCTGCTTAAGCAGAAGGTAGTAGCATGTCTACAAAATACACTATAGTTCGCCTCACTATAGGTGGTGAGCGTTTTGAGATTCTAGTCAACCCTGACACTGCGTTAAATTACAAGATGGGCAGAAATATACCGCCTTCACAAGTAATAGTTGTAGATGAAATTTATTCAGACGCTTCAAAAGGCTTACGCGTATCCTCTGACAAACTTCAGAAGCACTTCCAGACGACCGATGTTTCACACGCGGCGATAACCATCCTCAATAAAGGGGAGCTCCAGTTAACTACTGAGCAGAGGAGGAAGCTCGTTAACGACAAAAAGAGGCAGATAATAGAGATCGTAGCAAGAAACTATATCGACCCGAGGACAGGGTTGCCACACCCACCCCTCAGAATAGAGCAGGCGCTGCGTGAGGCAAAGGTCTCTATCGACCCGTTTAAAAGCGCTGAAGAGCAGAGCAAAGCGATAGTGGAGCAATTGAGACCTATTCTCCCACTCAAATCAGAGAAAATCAGGCTTCTAATCAGGGTGCCACCTCAATTTGCACCTCAGAGCGTAGGTATAATAAAGAATTATGGTGAAATAGTTAAGGAAGAATGGGGTGAAGACGGCTCTATGACTGCAATAGTGGATATACCAGCAGGCATACATTCAATGTTAGTAGATAAACTCGGCTCAGCCACAAAAGGCTCAGCCCAAATATCTGTAGCAAAGGTTTGACGAAAAATGCCCGAAGTTAAAAGAAAATATGTTATACCAGGGGAGTTGATAACCGAAGGCAACTACAGGATCATAACGAACGTAATCAAGAGAGGCAACAAGTTTTACTCAACGAGGATAGGTTTAGCAGAATATGGGCAGGAGGGTGTAAGGGTAATACCATTAACCGGACCCTATATCCCAAAAGTAGATGATCTTGTGATAGGTAAGATCGTAGACTACTCAGCCTTCGCCTGGGAAGTAGATATTAATTCATGCTTCTTAGCCTACTTACCGGCTAGAAACGTCTACGGTAAAAGCTTTAGCCCTAGACAGGAGCCGCTGGTTAAGAAGTTTGGTATCGGTGATCTGATAGCGGCTGTTGTCACAGCCTTTGATCGAACTAGGGACCCTATACTTTCAGTCTCCAGTCCTGGCTTGGGTAAGATCACTAAAGGTGAGGTGGTTAAGATATCTCCTACTAAGGTTCCTAGGCTTATAGGTAAGAAGGGGTCTATGATAAAGACAATAGAGTCTGGGACAGGTTGTAAACTTACAATCGGGCAGAATGGTATAATAGTTTTGACTGGGCAGCCTGAAGGGGTCATAAAGGCGGTGAAGGCGATAAGGTTGGTTGAGGAGGAAGCGCACCTAGCTGATTTAACACAGAAGATTCAAGCTATGCTCGGAGTTAAAGAAGGAGATGGGTAAGTTGATAAACGACGGCATAAGGGTAGATGGCAGAAGAGCTGATGAACTCAGACCATACAGACTTGAGGTAGGGGTGCTGAAGAACGCAGACGGCTCAGCATACATCGAACTAGGGAAGAACAAGATCATAGTAGCGGTCTACGGACCCAAAGAGGTGCATCCAAAGCATCTCTCTCTACCAGACAGGTGTATAATTCGGTGCAGATACCATATGTCACCCTTCTCAACCGATGTGAGAAAGACACCAGCACCCTCGAGAAGAGAGATAGAGATCTCAAAGGTTATCAGAGAAGCGCTTGAACCAGCTATATTGGTTGGGGAGTATCCTAGGACTGCAATAGATATATTCTTAGAGGTGCTTCAATCTGACGGCGGCTCAAGGTGTGCTGGAATAACCGCTGCGTCACTTGCTTTGGCAGATGCTGGCATAAGCATGTATGACCTTGTGGCGGCTTGCGCCGCTGGGAAGGTAGATGGCACTATAGTCTTAGATCTAAGCGATGTTGAGGACAAAGAGGGGGAAGCAGATATGCCTGTAGCGGTTATGCCTAACCTAGGTGTTATAACTCTGCTACAACTCGACGGTATACTTACACACGAAGAGTTTAAGCGAGGATTGGACTTAGCTTTAGAAGGATGCAGAAGGCTGCACGAAGCCCAGCGTAAGGCGCTGATGGAGAGATACTTCAAAACAGCCCCTAACCAAGAGGTCGAGTAGTTTGGCTGCAGCTAAGAAGTCGTTCGTAATGGAACATCTTAGGAAGGCTCATATGATAGAGTTATTAGCGAAGGGAAAGAGGCTGGATGGAAGAGCGCTTCTAGACTACAGACCCATAGACATAAAGTGTAACGTCATCCAAAAAGCAAACGGCTCGGCTCAAGTAAGCTTAGGGAACACCCAAGTCATAGCTGGTGTGAAGATAGAGGTAGGCCCACCGTTCCCAGACACCCCGGATAAAGGGCTGCTGGTTGTAAACGCTGAGATCCTACCCTTAGCCTCACCCTACGCTGAACCAGGGCCGCCTGATGAGGAAGCCATCGAGCTCTCAAGAGTAGTTGACAGGGGTGTAAGAGAATCCGGCATGATTGACTTATCTAAGCTTGTACTCACACCTGGACAGAAGGTTAGGGCAGTATTTGTTGACGTCAGTGTGCTAAATGTGGATGGGAATCTAATCGACGCAACCAGCTACGCTGTCGTTTCTGCGCTTATGACTACAAAGATGCCTGAATTAGAGGTTTCTGAGAATCTGCAGATAAAGGAGAAGCCCAATACTATCCCGCTTCCCGTATCTAACATACCTGTCTCTGTTACATTCGCTAGAATAGGGGAGTCGCTGATCATTGACCCTGATTCAGAAGAAGAGTCGGTTATGGACGCTAGAATAACTTTAACTACTGTTGACGATGGGCATCTATGCGCTGGGCAAAAAGGGTTGGCAGGCGGATTAACATATGAGCAGATCATGTTCGCGGCGGAAACCGCTAAGATTAAAGGTCAGGAGATAAGAGAGATCATTAAGAAGGTGGTGGGCAGCATTGGTTAGAGGCAAAGAGAAAGTGCTTAAAGGCTTGGCTGTAAAATATGGCAGAACTCTAAGAATGAGATACAGTAGGATGCAGCTTCTGCTTAAGAGCAGACGAAGATGCCCCTCCTGCGGCGCCCTGAAGCTGCGCCGTAAGGTTAGCGGCATATGGTGCTGCTTAAAATGTGGACATGAAGTTGCAGGGGGAGCATACGACCTTTAACATCAACATCACAGCCACCATACAAATAACTTCTTCAAAAGATGAGACATCAGCTGTATACAGAGCACTTCTGCCCGAGGTTGGTTTTGAGGGTAGGCGTAAAGCAGCGGTCAACCTAAAACACGAAGATGAAAACTTGACCATCGAGATCAATACACAAGACTTGTCTTCAGCTAGAGCGTTAATAGGCGCATACCTTAGGCTGATAAAAGCAGCATCAGAAACAATAGAAAAAGTGAAATGATATGTGAAGATATTAGCGTAATGCTTAAAGTCGAGTCCAAGTCAGCTAAACATAGACCCGCGGTAGCTCAGCTTGGTAGAGCTTCCGACCCTTCAAAGGGGGAGACGCTGTAGCGGCTTGCCTAGGCAAGCCCCACCAGCCTACCAAGCTTACAGAGACCGGAGTGTCGCAGGTTCAAATCCTGCCCGCGGGACACCTCACACCCCCAAGCTAACCCTAAAAAGTAGGGAACAAATTACAATAGAAAATCTACAAGCCTAGAACTTTAGCTCCTGGATGAAGGGCTTGTCGCCTATGAAGAGCAAGCTATGTTAGATTAGCGCCTCGATGGTAGTCACCTATACGCCCACAAAGGGGGCAATATGCGTGCTTCGCATCCAAGCTGCCTCAATCAAGTTAACTTGTACTGAGACGCAGCAACACCTCGGGCGCTAAGACGCCTGATCTTGATACGGCTCCCTATTCTTTACATATGCTGTAGCAGGGTAGTAAGAGCTTCCTCACTGTTGTAACGATGGTTATCTGCCTCCCCTTCCTTTCAGCTAAGGGGATGTTTCCTGCTTTACGTGAGTGTGCAGCCTCTACTATTATCCATCTGAGCAGCATTAAACCCTGCTTTGTTACCGAACCATGCTTCACGTGCCTCCCTGAAGCCCTTACAGAAGACCAGCGTAGGAGCGTAGCTTCTCACCGTCTGGGAAGTGTTCTACTCTTCTGATCTCTGATTTTATGAGGAGGCTGAGTAGTAACCTATGCACAGTATGAGCCTTACATCATCTTCATAAGCCTCTCATTCAGCCTTCTTTGATAGAGTTGAGATCACCCTGTTCAAC
>CALJAQ010000141.1 GCA_938029515.1 uncultured Nitrososphaerales archaeon | reverse complement strand
CCTATGTAGTACCCTGCTACACCAAAGACGACCGCAGAGATGGCAGCCGCGCCTCCTGCCAACAGAAAACGACGGCGAGTAACCTTCTCAGCCATATGTATCCCACTATTTTAAAAAAAGGTGGTAATTAAGGCTTTTGCTACTTACTTCTATACTTTTAATTAAAGAATAAGTCTATATTTATAATTAATGAATTTTTCCACCTTGTTTAAAGCAATCTATGATCATGTAGCCTCAAGCATAGTATCAGAAGCAATAACACCTAGAACCGTTAACCTTAAATTTATTCACAAATCCTCTAGTATCCCAGTAGAACCATAGCTCTCAAACATACCGCCAAAAGCATGGGCCCGTAACTCAGCCAGGTAGAGTGACCGGCTCATAACCGGTCGGTCAAGGGATCGAAGCCCTTCGGGCCCACCTTTGACTTAACTTTAGACTGGGCGCTAAATTGACTCACCCCATCTTGCATCTAGAATTTCTGTAGTAACGCTTCCTTTGACTATATGTATATCGGCGATACTATCAAAAGATTAGCCTACTCTTTGGCAGTGAAGATTTTAGCTGTGTTCAACTTTGGTAGATGCTGAGTCTTGTGGACTCAGCGGAGCGGTCTTGTATGGTTTAGGTGGTTTGATTGGCTGCTTAGGGTGGTTAGGAGGATGGTTATTTAGGTGGTTTCTTTTAGAGGAGGTTTAAAACTTGCTTACTTTACCTATCATGTTTAAGGGTGTTAATGTGGTTAGGTCTATGGGCTGTTCGCTGGTGAAGAGGCTTATCACAATACTTCTTAGGCGAGTATCGTAGATGTGTGGCTGTAGATGAGGTGAAACTTAAGCGATGGTGTTTAGATTTATGTGTGGAGCGCTATAGATGTAGGTAGCTATGGGGCTCTTAGCCATTAGAGCAGGTAGGGTGAGGAGCAGCGCAGATACATCACCTTCAAGGTGATGCTCAAAGCATGTGTAGAGAAGCCTCTCATACCTGTGGATAAAGGAGTATGTAGTGTGGGTTCTAGAGCGCTTAGGATACGTTGAGAGCATGCAACCTTCTGCAGGAGTAGGGTAGAGAGATTCTTCACAGCCATCAAGCATAAGACGAAGAGACACTACAGCATCAACCAAAGGCAGCTCAGAGAAAACCCTACCCCTAAAGCTCTATAGTACAGAAGTATCATCAATCAAAGGGGTGAAACCCACATATAGCGATCTTTTGACAGCATCGTTAGGGTTAAAGTAAACAATTAAAGAGTGCTTAACGTTGTAGAGAAGCGGCGTAGAGGGTATAAGTATTAGGTGGCATTATGTCTCAAGATAAGGAACTTACGTTTCAAGAGCACATAGCTGAGCTCGCAAGTAGGTTAAAGATTACCCTATATACTCTTGCTGCTTCGACAATTATATTTATGGCGCTACCTGCGGATCTATCCTTTTTGCATAACCCCCCTGTGTTTAAACCGCTGGTTTCAGTTCTGCTGACATACATAAGAGGTGACATCTTACCTCCTTCGGTTAGGCTTATAGCTGGTGAAATTACGACACCTCTCGAGCTGTATTTGCTTGCATCCTTAACCTTGGGTGTCGCCGTAAGCCTCCCTGTAATATTCTACCAGATCTATAGGTTTATTGACCCTGCGCTTTACCCTGAAGAGAGGAGGATGGTTTACCCTTTTGTGTTTGCGTTTATGTCCCTTTTTGTGGTTGGTGCTGTGTTTGGATATAAGATTCTTTCCCCATTTATGATCTGGGCGCTTCTACCCTTCTTTGAAGCGCTTCAAGTTGAAGCGATTGTTTACGTAATGGACTTCTATACGCTTGTGTTCACCCTTGTGATATTATGTGGGCTAGTATTCACATTCCCAGTGATCTTTGTGCTGCTCGTCAAATTCAATATAGTCGGCACAGAGGTTCTAACCAAGAATAGGAAGTATGTCTACGCTGGGGTGTTTGTGTTGACCGCGCTCATTACTCCAGACGGTGGGCCTATAGCTGATGCAGCGCTCTTCCTACCGATAGTTATACTTCTCGAAGCCAGTATAGTTGTAGCTAAGCGGTATGAGAAGCAGCGTCTTAAGGAGCAACCAGCAGCGGAAATTAAGACTACTTTGGTTAAAGTAGTGAAATGTAGATACTGTGGGGCAGAGTTGCAGCATGAGAGCACGTTCTGCCCTAAGTGTAGTAGGGCTTTGATCTAAGCTCTCCTGTTTAAATCACTCTTTTTATCTATATCGAGCAGCACATTCGGTGTACCTGCTTCGACGTGAACCACTTCAGCCCTATGTTTGTTTACAACAGCCTTTAGCCCGCAGCCTTCTTCATCTATCGCTAGGATTTCTGGTATGAGGCTTCGGTCAAATAGTATCGGATGCCCAGGTTTACCGCTATATGATGCTACGACTATCTTTGGTTTCTCCCTCCTATACTTCTCAACAACTTCATCTATTACTTCAGACCCTATAAATGCAACGTCGGCTGGAAGTACCATAACCGCATCTACACACTCTTTTATCGCCTTTACACCACATCTTACAGACGAGCTCTGACCCCCAGTCGCATAGTTTGGGTTCTCCACCAATCTGCAGTCTAAGTCTGCGAGCACAGCTTTTACTTTTTCAGCTTCAAACCCTACAACTACAATAACCTCATCTACTGAGGAGGAGAGAGCCGTCTTTACAACCCTCCTAACCATAGGTTCCCCTTCAATAGGGTAGAGCATCTTGTTTTCCCCGAATCTAGTTGATAGACCAGCAGCTAGAACGACTAAGCTTATCAAACTGAATCCACTAGAAATAGTTAGGTCTTTTCCACTACCGCCTGCTCTATTTTATCTATCTTCTTAGGCGCTCCGGTTCCTCCTCTGCGGCTCATTACAACCTCGGCGATGATGCTGATAGCTATCTCCTCAGGTGTTTCAGCGCCGATTTCTAAGCCTATGGGTGCCTTGACTCTTAGAAGCTTTTCGGCTGCGTAGCCTTGACGCATAAGTTCTTTAAAGACTAGTTGAACACGGTTTGCACTTCCAACCATTCCTATGTATCTTGCTTTAGAGTTTATAACCGCCTTTAACGCTTCTTCATCACCCTGATGCCTTGTGCATATAACCACACTATCGTAGGTGTAAATCGGCATCTTAGATACACCTTCTTCGTATCCTTCTGATAGTACCGCCTCTGCTTCTGGGAAGTCTTCAGGCTTTGCGAACGGGTCTATAACCACTATCCTCAAACCCACGAATCTCCCTACTTTAGCCACTGCCTTCGCAAGATGGCCAGCACCAAGTATTATCAGCCGAGGATTAGGCTCTACAAGCTCCAACGCTAACTCTACCTTCCCGCCGCATGCCATACCAAGCCCAGACCAGCTGTCATCACCGAGATCAGCCTCTATGACCCTAAGTATGCCGTCTTCAAAAACCTTCTTGGATTCGTGTATCACATAAGTCTCTAAGCAGCCTCCGCCTATAGTACCTATGCTACGACCATCCTCTAATATGATCATTTTAGCGCTCGTGCCTCTTGGTGTTGAGCCGGCTGCGCGGATAACTGAGGCTAAGACGAATCTTTTCCCATCCTCTAGGAGCTCAGCTACCTTATGATAGATTTCACTTGTTGTGTAGGCTGGTTGCATACACTACCACCTCCTCTAATGTGGTGAGTGGTAAAAAAGGCTTTCTAGCTGCAGGTTTTAGCGTAAAATTTTGGAAAGGCTTATTTTTGTG